>PLNN01000004.1 GCA_003142795.1 Candidatus Omnitrophota bacterium | reverse complement strand
AAGCCTTTATCGCTTTCAGCTCTCGCGTTGGTTAAGTTGACGCGGGCTTGCGCTTCTTGCAGTTCTGATTGTTGCTGGGCTTGTTGTCCCTGCATAGCCTGCTGCTCCATCTCTTCCATGGCTTGGATGAGCTCATCTTTCTTTTGGAGTGTTGCGGCATTGATCATGATCTTAGGTGGAATATTAAAGCCAAGCTCTTTAAGCTTAATCAACTGGGCGAATTCAAGCTGTTTCTGGGTTTCTGTATCAAACCCGTTCTCAATCGCGCAATGATATTTACCGAACGATTTGTTGTAGAAGAGCGGCGCGGGATCTTCGTCTTCAAGGATGTTCTTTACCTTGCCGGGCGTGTAGTTGCGCTGGATGGTCTCCATAATGATCCCCCCCAACCTATTTTGAGCAAGGTTAAGGCGATCAAAGATCGGCTCTAATGTCATCATACCAGCAGATTGCCTTAAAGCGGCTAAGTAGCCAGACTCTTCTGTAACTTGTTGCCCTAAGTTGGATTCGGTGATGCCAGACACCATATTGAGTTCTCGGTCAAAAGTCTCTTGGAGCTGGAAGAACGAGGGTGGGATGTTAGGTGGCGTGATCGGCATGATGTCGGTTTGGAGATTGGATTCACGCTTCATGGGGATAATGCGGCCTGCGCCTGGTTGGAATAGATGTTTAACGTCTACGACGGCGTTTTCCTTGAAAATCCATCCTGAATTAGCGACTGATTCAGCCATATCAGCAGATGTAATTATGCGATGGTTGAGTAATGCCTGTGGGTCACGGAGGGAGCGGGCGATGCCCTGGATTCTGCTATAAAAGTTCGGCAGCATCGGCGAATAGTAGCCGGTTATTGCTGCAAACGGGTAGACATCAATGCCTAAGGGTTGTGGGCCGTCATAAAATACTTTGTCTTGGATCATTATAGCTAGCCGTACCGTGGGAACGTCCTGCTCGATGATGGTGCATTGAGGATAGGCCTGCAAAAAGGCGTCCACATCCATATCATCTTTAAGTGAGACGTCAAGAGCCTCGCCAGTTTGCTTATCAATCAAGAGTTTTTGCTTGCGGAAGTCTCGGTAGTAATATTCGTCGTAGGCTAAACGTTTCTTCTTAGCCATACCATAAGCTTCGGGCATGTATTGAAAGCGCTGTACGCCGGCCGTCGTTGCTGTATTAGAGGCAAGCTCCATAATCTCATCATATTTTTCAGGCATGAGCGCAGCGGCGGCCGAATAAGTAACATATGAGCGGATCCATACAAATGAGCAGTCGGATAGATCTAACTTGCGAAAGTACGGATCGATGTAGAAGGATGAGAATGGGAGTGTATCTACTTTGACATCTCCTGAGATCGGATCGTTGCGGAAGTCTAAATAGACCCTTAAAAGGCTCAGGCCCGTTACGCATGCCCCCTGGTGAAAGGCTTCACTAATTTCCTCGTAGATGGCCTCTCGCTTATAGATAGACATCATGATTTTAGTGAACTGATCAGCTGTTTTTTGGTCGCCGTTTTCTACAGGGACAATGATAGTTGATTTTCTATTGCGGCGTTGCCAGCCAGAGACCATGTTCAATAAGGGCCGTACGCGGTTGAATACCCATTGGTCGCGTCCAGAAGTGGTATTGAATGGGGATAATTGATTTCCTAATTGCGAATCACCCGTCTCCAAGCGTACGTCGATCATAGCCTCTGTCCAAAAAGTTTGTANNGCTATAATCTTTGCTGGCTGAATTGTTAGCCTTGGATCCTACTATACGGTTATCAATTAAATTCTCGTCGGGTCTCAACATATATCTCCTATCAAGGCAAAGACTACTGTTATTATCCTTAGATTTAACAAACAAAGGCTAGCTCTTAAACTAGCTAGCCTTATCTTATCCTATGAACCTTCAAGTATGATAGTTTATTCAGCCTGGTTTTTATTTTAGGGCATCAATTCTATTTTGAGTTCTCTTCTTTCCATTCAGTGTACTTTTGCATTTATTATCGCAGTAAATCTTTTTCTTAGTCCGTGTTACAAATATCATCCCGCAATTCAGACAGGTTTTCCTATAGGTTAACCCAATTCCATTATTCCTAGCGCGGCATAAAGCATCACAATAAATAGCCCTAGAGTTACAAGCCTTAAAAATCTTTCCGCACCACCTACATTTTCTTATGACTTCTTTAGTTATTTTTGGTTTTCTGCGATTATTGCATTGTTCTTTGTGAGTTATCCNNCTAAGTCTGATGGCGACTCACCCATATCTTCAAGAAATCCTTCAAAAATATCCCATTTCGCGCAAACGCTAATACCACGCCCCCCATAATCTTTATAGTCATTGCTATTGGCATTGTTACACCGCCTCCTCATCCCCTACCAGACCCTATAGATCTTAGCTTCTGACATGCCGTGCCTAGGTCTTCCAGGCATCAAAAGAAAATAAAGAACTAGAGTAGCGTTCTATTGATTTGGAGCAGGTCGTTCTACAGCTTGGGGGGGGTCGTTCTACAGCTTTTTTAAAAAAGCGTTTATTTTACGCATTTTTTTTAAAAAAAATCCAACACTTACACTAACACGTGTAAGACCCTGCGGGTTTACATGTTCCGGGCTTCGCCTTTCCCCCTAAGCTTACGCAGGGGGAGGCTCGCCCCCAAGAAAAACCAAAAGGAAAAGATTTTACCCTTATAGTCTCTCTTCATTCTTTAGCTTGATGTTGCTCCATAGGTATACGCTTCTGTTTAACGTGCGCTTTTCTTGCTTAATGCCTTACCGCATTTGCATTGAACTTTCCACCATTTTCCATCGCCAATATTCTTCTCTTTATCCTCTTCTATAATAGTCCAAGAACCCAAAACCTGGCCTTCTTCAAAGTCTCTTTTCTCTTTCTTGTTTCTTGGTTGTTTTACGCCCATCTAAAACCTTCCTGGCTTATCGTATCGTGGATCATTATTGAACGGGAATGGCAGTTGATCACGGCCATAAAGGGCTTGGGCACGAAGACGGTCAAAATCTCTCGATGTCATCTCAGGTGCGGTTCTCCCAACACTCTGGCACATATATCGAAAACTATCACAAAAATCCGATTCCCAACTGTGAAGTGGTTTCTGGCTATAAATCTGCCTCTCTTCATCATAAACTCTACGATATCCCTCAAGAGCCCTAATAAATGTCTTACACTTCGGTTCATGTATATGGAGGCGAGGAAATAACAACTTACAGTTATCTATGCTATCGGCAACATCCGCTTGCTTCAAAATCTCAAAAGGTATTCCCATCTGATGTGCTCGTTCGTATCTCGTAATCGCATTATCCGACCAGGATCTTACAGAAATATCGTGGGGTGCGTAATAATGGCCGTAGC
>PLNN01000023.1 GCA_003142795.1 Candidatus Omnitrophota bacterium | reverse complement strand
ATGAGCGAATTCCAGAATGGCGCCTTTAAACTTGCCATAAAAGAGAAGAGGCCGCTCCTTCCCGTATTCATCGGCGGCACGAGAGAAGCCATCCCGAAGGGCGGCTGGATCTTCAAGACTAAAGTCTCCGGCAGGCTGGTGGTGCTGCCGCCCATTGATACGACGCAGTATAAGCCTGCCGATTACGCTGCCCTGCGCGACCTCGTGCGCGGGAAATTGCAGGCCCTCGCTTCAGAATAAAATCTTCATTCCCACTGCATCGTCGCGGCCTTGACTATCAGCGGATCTATGCTATACTTACATCCACAGTCAGGATAGTCCCGAGTTAAGAATTTTGATTTAATAGACATATACGGCTTGAAATTTAAGCCGATAACATATTTTTCACAATTTTTTTGCACCAGGTGGTTGGTTCAATGTATCGCTCGTTTTTGTGTAGATATTACCTTCGTTGGCGTAGTGTGCCGGCGGAGGTTTTTTGTTTTTATTGAACATAAACCGGTTTAAGAAGAAAGGATGCGAAGATGGAAGGCGGAAAGATTTTAAGGAATTCACAGATCATTATTTTAGGCATTTGTATTGCGGTGGCGACGATCGTTTCAAGCGTTATTTTATCAGGCGGTTTTTTGAAAGTAATGAAGTTTACGAGAGAACAGATCAATGTCACCGGTTCAGCCACAAAGGAGATCAGGAGCGATTACATTATATGGACAGGCGAATTCACGAGACGGGAGGCAGATCTAAAGACGGCGTATAAGCTTTTAGAGGAAGATCTCGACAGAGTGAAGAAATATCTTGCCGCTAAAGGAGTGAACGAGAAAGAGATCGCCGTATCTCAGGCGGTGACAACGACGGTCTACAAGAAGAATGAAAAGGGCAATGACACGAATGATATCCAGGGATACAGTTTAAGCCAATACGTCGAGGTCAGGTCAGGAGATGTTGATAAAATTATCGGGGTCTCGCGGGAATCTACAGAGTTGATAGACCAGGGTATACAGTTTAACTCTTCGCTGCCGGAGTATTTTTACACCAAACTTGACGAGCTTAAGATCGAGATGCTCGCTAAAGCTACGGCAAATGCCAAACAAAGGGCTGAAAGCATGGCCAGGGCCACAGGTAACAGGGTCGGCTTGATGCGGTCAGCCAGGATGGGCGTATTCCAGATCACGCCTATCACCTCGACCGATGTGTCGGATTATGGCGTTAATGACACGACGTCGCTCGATAAGAAGGTCATGGCGGTAGTGACGGTGAGCTTCGCGATAGAGTAAAACTATTTTAAAATAATTTGCAACAAAATAACCGTTTTTTCCGTCTTATATAGTAAGAGGACAATTGTGCCAAGGAAAGCAGAAAAATCATAAAATCCTTGACAATGTAAATACAATTGTATATACTACATGAAAGGAGCTTTATAATGAGAAGGATCAAGCTTACCAAATATGAAAAGGATATAGAAGACCGGTTGCTTCGCGGCGAATACGTGGAAGGATCAAAAGAAGAATTCGAGGAGATAGCCGCATCCTTAGCTGCCCACAGGAAAGACGCCGTATTGAATATACGGATCAATAGCTATGATCTGAAGAATCTCAAAGAAAAGGCCCACAAGCTCGGTGTGAAGTACCAGACATTCATTGCCGAGATCCTACACCGCGCCGCCCGGGCATAGTATGGAAAGAGACCTCGGCGAGCAGCCGATAGCGAAGATAATGACCCTCCATGGGCTGAAGGCCCACGATCTTGTTGCAGGCTCCGCAGAACAGATCACGCATAAGATGATCAGCCGCGCCGTGAAAGGCAGGCGGCTGACGCCAAACGTCCAGCTAAAGATCCTCAAGGCTTTGAATAAAGTCACCGGTAAACGGTATGAATTGAAGGATCTCTTCAGCTATACTCCCTCCTAAATTCTATTTCATCACATCCACTAATCAAACTATTTTAAAATAATTGCAATAATTTTGCCTTTTTTAGCATCTTTATATATGAGGGAGCATAACGCCTATATAAAGGCAGGAAGGGAAACAAGGTATGAGTAATTTAGTCCCGCAGGAGGTTATTGAGAGCAAGATCTATCTTATAAGAGGGCATAAGGTAATGCTGGATAGGGATTTAGCAGGTCTCTATGGTGTAGAAACAAAAAACTTAAATCTGCAGGTTAAAAGGAACATAAGTCGTTTTCCATCTGATTTTATGTTAGTCCTTACTAGACAAGAAGTTATGAACTTGAGGTTGCAATTTGCAACCTCAAGTTGGGGCGGAAGAAGGTATCAACCTTACGCTTTTACAGAACAGGGCGTTGCGATGCTCTCGAGCGTGCTCAATAGTGAGCGCGCCATAGAGGTTAATATCGCTATTATGCGGGCATTTGTGCGCCTGAGAGAGATCCTGCTGACGCACAAGGATCTCGCCGATAAAATTGCGGCCCTTGAGCTCAAATATAAGAATCATGATATGAAATTTTCAGAATATGATAAGCACATAACGTTTATCTTCGAAGCAATCCGTCAGCTCATGACTCCGCCGCCGGAGCCTCAGAAGCGCAAGATCGGCTTCCATCCGTAAGAATCCCAATCAAACTATTTTAAAATAAATGCAATAATTTTGCCCTTTTTAGCATCTTTATATATGAGAGGCATATTATATGACCTGCGGCCCTGTTTTAGATCGGGCCATTGACAATACAACTATTTAGTTGTATACTATATAAGGATGACAAAGGGTGATAAGCAGAATAACGTGTTATTATTACCTGACGGCAGCGAATAAAGCGCCGGCACGGGAGTTCATAGACTCTCTGGATTTTAAAACCCGGAGAAAATTTTTGTTTGTGCAGGAATTATTGGAAGAATTCGGACATAGGTTGCCATATCCGCATGCGAAATATTTGGGGAACAGCATATTTGAGCTTAGGTTTAAGGGACAGGAAGGCACAATAAGAGTATTATATTTCTTTTTTCATCAGGATAAGGTTATATTTACTAACGGATTTATCAAAAAGACAAACAAAGCGCCTAAGATCGAAATTGCCATTGCAGTCGAACGAAGACGCGAATTTTTGGCCAGGCAGGGAGGAAATAATATAAATGATCAGAGCTAGCAGCGTAAAAGATCACTTGAAAGAATTGTTGAAAGACCCATATTTTAAGGAACTCTATGAGCTTGAGGAGCAGAAGCTCAAGATAGTCAAATGCATTATTGATTATCGTATAAAGAACAAGCTGACTCAGAAGGGGCTGGCCAGGAAGACCGGTGTTACGCAGCAGCACATATCAAAGATCGAAGGCGGAGAATTCAGTAATATAGCTACGCTTGAAAAGGTCCTTCTTTCTATCGGCTATACGGTAAAGATGCGCGCTATTCCTCTCGACTACGATATAAAATCCCGCCTTGAGCACTTTATGCTACATAAAAAGAAGATTCACGCCGCATAATTTTTTTCTTGGGGACTGGTGCCAATTTGGCACCAGTTGCTTTCAAGGTCGCAATTTGCGACCTTGAAAGCACAAGATCGGACTCCATCCGTAGCAATCCCCGTATCAATAAATTTAAAAATAATTGCAATAATTTTCCCATTTTTAGCATCTTATATAGTAGGGGCAGAATATGTTTTGAGATCACAATTTGTGATTTCAAACTTGAGGTCGCAAATTGCGACCTCAAGTGTATGTATAATTATATTGACAAATAGCCATACATGATGTATATTTGGAGAAAGGGGAAGATGTACTATGAAGAAGAGTAAATTTGATCTAGATATGCCAATCGGTAAGATTACCAGGGTAAAAGATTTTCTGCCGCCTCCGGAAGAACTGATGATCCCTGAGCGGACGGTAAAGGTCACTCTGCGGTTAAGTGAAGACAGCATAAAATTCTTTAAGCATTATGCGCAAAAATACCATACGAAATACCAGAAAGTCATCAGAAAACTCATAGATACCTACGCCGATCATTTTGCTGCTTGAGGGACTAAAATCTTCATTGCTCATTATTATGATTATGCTATAATGATTCTATGAATGGAAGGGCAAAAAGATAGGGGTTTTTGTAAGGCGCCGCGGCATACTCGGCGTCTTTTTTTATAGGCGCGCCTTGACTGAATATAAGTAATAGTGTATAATTTACAACAAACGATGTAAATATTACAAC
The DNA here is from genome assembly GCA_003142795.1 of Candidatus Omnitrophota bacterium. GTDB lineage: Bacteria > Omnitrophota > Gorgyraeia > 2-01-FULL-45-10 > 2-01-FULL-45-10 > FEN-1320. Next base: position 12,405 of record PLNN01000023.1, on the reverse strand, counting down.
GATAACTTATGAACCCACTTATAACCTCAAAACTTAAATCGAAGATCCTCGCGTATTTCTTTACGAATCCCGAAGCCTCCTGCTACGTGCGTGAACTTGCCTCTATATTGGATGAAGACGCCGGTAATCTTTCCCGCGAACTCCGCGATCTTGAGGGAGGGGGCATGTTCATTTCCGATACAAGGGGGCGCTCAAAGTTCTATTCCCTGAATAAACGTTATCCGCTGTTCAATGAGATCAAGAAAATAATATTTAAAACAGAGGGTATAGAGGGAAGCTTAAAGCAGCTGATCGCGGCATACAGAGGCATAGATACGGCTTTCATATACGGCTCATATGCCAAAGGCAAAGAGCGAAAGGCCTCTGATGTAGATATTGTGGTGGTAGGGGAGCTGCCGCGGGATGACTTCACCACCAGGCTTCGTGTCCTCGAATCGAAGCTGAACAGAGAGATCAATTTTAATCTTTACAGTAGTGAGGAATTCGATAAAGAACGTAAAAAAACAGGTGGATTCCTGAATATGCTTTTAAAAGATAAAGTTATACTGTTAAAAGGGAGCCTTAATGCTCGATAGCCTGATAAGCAGATTAAAGAAAGAAGGCAAGCTTATCGAACAAAAGGTCGGCATTGTTCAGATAGAAGACCTGCTGAAAGAGGCCATTATCGATCTGGACGAATCGAAGAAGACATTGCATGCATCAGCTGACCGGGCAACGTATCTGATGGCCTATATGGCAATGTTAAAAGCAGGCCGTGCCCTGCTTTTCTTAAAAGGATACAGGCCTTCGGACGGCGCTCAACATAAGACCGTTGTTGAGATGACAGGGGTCATCCTGGGCGATAAATATGTAAATCTCGTGAACCATTTCGAAACGATGCGCAGGAAGCGGAATGAATTGACGTATGAGGCCGGCGGGCTTCTTTCAAGATCTGAGGCCGAAAGCGCGCTCGAAGACGCGAAGGCGCTGGTAAAGAAGATACTGGAAGAAGCAAAATCGCGCAACCCTCAGATGGAGCTCGACTTTTAACTTTAACCGGAAGAGCACTTTAGCCCCGGTCTTTTTTTATCAGGAGGAGGCGAGATGAAAATATGTCCCCGTTGCAAGAAGACGTATGAGGATTCCTGGAAAGTATGCCTGAAATGCAATACAGGACTTGCCGAAGTGGCCAGGCAAGATGAATTTATTACTGCCGCCCATGATGAATTTAAAAAAATAGATTCTCGCCTTAGAAAAATAGAGAAAGCGCTCAATATAGAATCACCGGCGCCTGAACAGCCGCACCTTGCGCCTGCCGCACAGCACATAACACAGCCCATTTCACAGCCCGCCGCAGGGCCCATCACGCCATCCGTCACACCTGCCGCCGCGCCGGATGTCAATCCTCCGGATAAGGGCGATATGGAATCCCGGATAGGCCTCGTATGGCTGAACCGCATAGGCCTGGTCGCGCTATTTTTAGGCGCCGCCTTCTTCCTCAAATACGCGTTCGATAACAGATGGATAGGCGAGCTGGGGCGCGTCATCATCGGGCTCACTGCTGGTTTCGGCATGGTGGCTGCCAGCGAATTCGCCCGGCGCAAGGATTACGATGTAATGGCTCAAGGGTTACACGGTGGAGGCGTCGGCATATTGTATCTTTCCATATTCGCCGCTTTCGGTTTCTACCATCTTATAGGCATTGTCCCGGCCTTCGTCTTCATGGCGCTCGTCACGTTATATTGCGGCTTCTGGTCCACGCGGACCGATTGGATAAGTTCCGCGGTCATAGGCCTGATAGGCGGGTTTTTAACGCCTTTCCTGTTCGGGATAGAAAAGATATCCCCGTCGATACTATTTTCTTACGTCATCCTCCTGGACCTGGGCACATTATTCATAAGCATCTATAAGAAATGGGGCGCCCTTAATATCGGGTCATTCTTCCTGACGCTTGCCGTATATATCAGCTGGACTTCCGCCAGTTACACACAAGACAAATGGCTCTTCGCGGCGTCATTTGTGACGGCCTTCTTTGCCATATTCTGCCTTCTTTCGATCTTTCGCAATCTCATATACAAGGAAAAGTCGGACAGGACCGACATTATCCTGGTCCTTGCCAATGGCGTAGCCTATTTTGGCGAGCTCTATTTCATATTGAATCCGTTCGCGGGATCACTGCCCGGATTATTGCCGCTGTTGCTCGGATGCGTCTATATCGCGTTTTCATACAGCGCGCTTACCAGGTGCAGGGAAGACAAGGGCCTCGTATTAAGTTACGTCAGCCTTGCCGTTATTTTCGTGACGATCACCATACCCATCCAGCTGGAACACGGCTGGGTCACGATAAGCTGGGCGATCGAATCACTCGTCCTGATATGGATGGGGTTCAAGCTCAACTATTTTGACATAAGAAAGATAGGCCTTATCCTGGGGACCGTCAGCCTGCTAAAGGCCCTCATGATCGACTTCTCTTACAATCCATTAATATACGGCAAGAACTTATTTATATTGAACGAACGCATGTTCGTTTATGTCGTGGTCGTGCTTATCATATTCGCGGCATCCTTGCTGTATAAGAAGAATAAAGATATCGTCTCCCCTGCCGAAAAAGCTATGTCGAGGAACATGATCTTATTGGCCAACTTTATGATACTCGTCCAGCTCTCGGTCGAGGCGAAGACGTATTTTGCCCATATCGCCAGCCTAAAGGCTGCGGAGGCGCCAATAGCGGTCACAGGAAGGCACATGAACGAGTGGAGAGCATTCATGACCGAATACGCGAAATTGTCAAGCGCGCGCGAGCTCACGCTATCGTTATTGTGGGTCATATACGCTTTCCTGCTCGTCGCTATCGGCATGTATAGGAAATTCCGCGCCCTGCGCATCATGGCCCTGGCACTTTTCGGGATAGCGATATTCAAGATATTCTTAAGCGACCTTTCACAGCTTGACCGCATCTATCGCATAATATCTTTCATCACATTGGGCGTTATGCTGATGGTAGCGTCATTCTTCTATCAAAAATATAGAAATGAGATCCGCGACTTTACGATGAAGGATTAATTTTAATAACGGAGGTAAAATGTCAAAACGCTTATACCTGATACTCTTTTCAGCCCTTCTTGTATTTTCGCAAAGCCAGGCAGCGTTCTGCGACGTCACAACGAAATACTGGGAATTTAGCAAACCTATCACTATATCGGATAATTCTAAAAAGGCCGCAGCAATATCGCTCGACGGCCAGGTCTATGATGCGGCAAAGCCCGGCTTAAGCGACTTGCGAGTTCTGGACCAAAAGGAGCAGGAGATCCCGTATGCGCTCTTCACCCAGAGCGAGATGAAGAAATACGATCTCCTGCGGTCAAGCGTAGTATCGAAAGAGATGACCGCTACAGAAAGCCTGATCACGGTCGAGCTGAAGGACCAGTCGAGGCCGTTCAACATGATCAGGATCATCCCCGAGAGCAATAATTTTGCCAGGAAGATCACTATAGAGGGTTCGGACGACAATAAGACCTGGCAGATAATACGCAAAGGCCCGGTCGTTCTCGCATTCGCGTTCCAGATGACCCAGCACTATTTTGAACAGTACACCAATGAAGTATATGAGGGCTACGGCTTCGGGAGATATTCTGAGGAGAAACTGTCGGTGCAATTCCCTGAAGTCAAATACAGGTACGTGCGCGTCAGCGTCCCGCACGATCAGGATAAGGAGCCCGTCCAATTAAAGGGCCTCGATGTACTCACCATGAAAAATACAGCAGGCGAGGAAGATACTTTTCAAGGGAAGATCATCAAGAGAGGGCCTGGCACCGAAGATAAGAGTGTCGAAACTGTTGTGGATCTCGGCTCGAGGAATTTAAACGTCTCATCGGTCGATATAACGGCCGCAAAGCCGAATTATTTCAGGAGGGTGGAGATCGACGGCAGTAATGACCTTAAAGATTGGAAAAGCGCGGGGAGCGGGGTCATATTTTCCATCTCGGTAGATGAAGAGGCCGAAAGCAATAATAAGATAGCTCTCGCAAGTATAGGCTTCCGTTACCTGAAGATAAAGGTCTTTAACGGTGACAACAAACCCATCGACATAGCCGCTGTAACGGCTACGGGCCTGAAAAAATTTCTCGTCATCATTCCTGAATCCGTCGCCGGCTACAGGCTCCTCTACGGGAACCCTGCCGCGAAACCGGCAAGCTATGATCTCAATGACCTGATAAGAGGCAAGACTATAGACAGCTTTGGCCGGGGCACTCTTGGCGCCCAGCTTCGTAATGATAAATTCGTCCTTTATAAAGAGCCGAAGCCCTGGACCGAAGACAAGCCGTATATTCTATGGATCGCGATGATGGCGATCATCCTCGGCCTGATCTTCCTGGGTTTTCAGGTAGTTAAAAAGGTCGATAAAGTAGGGAAGGCATAATGTAAGCCGGGCGAGTACTCAGTCACGGTGTTTTTTATTGGAGGTATCAGAAGAATATGAGTGATATAAAAGGGATAATAGATAAGATAAAAAAGTTTCGTGATGATAGAGATTGGATGCAGTTTCATGACCCTAAGAATATGGCAGTTTCCATTACGATAGAGGCTGCAGAGCTTCTAGAACATTTCCAATGGAAAACCAAAGATGAAGTCCAAGCATATATAAAAGATAACAAAGAAGAAATTTCTGATGAAATAGCGGATATAGCCATGTATCTTTTTGAGTTAGCAGATAATCTTGGGTTAGATCTAATAGAAGCAATGGGCAAAAAGCTGAAAAAAAATGAAGCAAAATACCCTATAGAAAAAGCCAAGAGTAAACATACAAAATACAATAAACTCTAATATATGATCGTTTACCAATCGACTAAACAAGGTTTCCTTAAAGACTCTTCCTCTGGCATAGAAGATATTGTCAGAGAATGCGTTCGAGAGAAGCTGAGTATTGACGTGAAGCCAGGTAGCAGTGAGTATGATTCCTGGAAGAATTCGCTCGGTAACGCGATGCATCATGTGCTAAACACTGACAAGATTCCGGATGACTCCGGCGTTGCTATCGAGTATTCCATACCACGCTCAAAGAACCGCATTGATTTTCTGATTACCGGAGAGGATGAACGAGGCCGTGAACGGGTGGTTATCATAGAGTTAAAGCAATGGACGGATATTAAGGTTACTGATAAGGATGCGATCGTATTGACGCGTTTCAAGCAAGGGCCAAGCGAAGAGCTCCACCCTTCGTATCAGGCGTGGTCGTATTCGACCCTTCTTTATGGTTTTAACGCCACGGTTTATGAGGAGAAGATTGGGTTGGAGCCTTGCGCATATCTCCATAATCATGTCGATGATGACGTTATAACTAATACGTTTTACGATGATTATTTGAAAAAAGCTCCGCCATTTTTCAAGGGTGATAAAGAAAAACTCCAGGATTTTATTGCTCAATATGTGCGATATGGTGAGAAGAAGAATACGCTGTATCGTATTGATCACGGCGAAATCCGTCCTTCTAAAAATCTTGCCGATTGCCTCGTTTCAATGATGAAGGGTAATCAAGAATTTATCATGATCGATGATCAGAAGGTTGTTTACGAGACCGCGCTTTCGTTTTCAAAGAAATCCAGTAAGACTAATAAAAATGTATTAATTGTTGAAGGCGGGCCGGGCACAGGAAAGTCGATTGTCGCAATTAATTTGCTTGTTGCGATTACAAAGCTTGGATTAAACACACAGTATGTTACTAAGAACTCCGCGCCTCGGGCGGTTTTTGAGGCTAAACTAACGGGCACTTTTAAAAAAACGCAGATTTCAAACATGTTTACTGGGTCGGGTTCATATGTCAAATGTGCGCCCCATGCATTTGATGCTCTCATCGTTGATGAGGCGCACAGGCTTAACGAAAAATCGGGCATGATGAAGAATGTCGGTGAGAATCAGATTAAAGAAATCATCGAAGCTTCTAAGTGCTCGATCTTTTTTATCGATGAAGACCAGAGAGTGACTTGGCATGATATCGGCAGGAAAGATGAAATTGAAAGATGGGCTTTGCGCCTTGGCGCAAAAGTTCACAATCTGAAGCTTGAATCACAATTTCGATGTAATGGTTCTGACGGATATCTCGCCTGGCTTGATAATACGCTTCAGATAAAAGAAACAGCCAACAAAGCGCTTGACGGCATAAAGTATGACTTCAGGATAATTGCATCTCCCAAGGAGCTCCACGAGCTTATTATTGAAAAGAATAAGGTTAATAATAAGGCGCGCCTTGTTGCTGGGTATTGCTGGGACTGGGTGAGCAAGCGGGATAGAAATTCGAAGGATATTGTAATGCCTGAATATGATTTTAAAGTTAAATGGAATCTTTCCACCGATGGGAATGTCTGGATTATTTCCCCTAAATCGGTAAGCGAGATTGGCTGTATTCATACATGCCAGGGGCTTGAGGTAGATTATATTGGAATTATTGTCGGGCCCGATCTTGTGGTCCGAGGTGGCCGAGTCATTGCAGATCCTAGTAAAAGAGCTCAGACTGATAAATCTCTCCACGGGTACAAGAAAGCGCATAAAGACAATCCCAAAGAAGCATACCGCAAGGCAGAATCGATTATTAAAAATACATATAGAACTCTCATGACGCGTGGCCTGAAGGGGTGCTATGTGTACTTTGTTGACAAAGAAACAGAAGCTTTTTTTAGATCGCGGATTCAAGCTGATCCTACCTTGACAAAAGAGCCGCTGTATTTTTCTGATATTATTTCACATGAAGATGAGTTGCGCATAAAGATAGAAGATTCAGTTGCCAGGAAGCTTCAATTTACTGAGTATTTGCCGGTCTATGCCTTGGAGGCTGCCTGTGGCTTATTTGGGCTAGGTACTGATGCTTCCTCTGAAGGGTGGGCAAAAGTCAAAGGGATCTCTCTTAACAAGAATATGTTTATTTCAAAAGTTGTCGGAAAGTCTATGGAACCAAAAATTCCAGATGGTAGTTATTGTATTTTCCAGGCCAATGTTGTTGGGTCGCGAATGAATAAGATAGTTTTAGTCCAGCACAACAGTATTTCCGATCTTGATACTGGTGGAAAATACACGGTAAAAAAATACACAAGCAAGAAGAAACATGTGTCAGATGAAACGTGGGAGCATGAGCAGATAATGCTTTTGCCTATAAATCCAGATTATAAGCCTATTGTCATATCAAATCCCGAAGACGGCAATTTCATGGTTATAGCTGAGTTTGTGAAAATTGTATAATTAAGAGGAATCAGTACAATAATAATATGAAACGATCGTATTATTCCGACTCGATTACTAATTTCTGTAAATCCGTCCCTGAAGAGATTATTGGTAAATTAGCAATTAACAATGAATTCTCGCTAGAACAGTCTCAGCGCGATGCCTGGCAAGAAGAAATTAATATTCTTCATGAAGCTCTCGCTTCTTTTCAAGGATCAATTTACTTTGAGTATTCGATTCCGCGGATGGGACAACGAATTGACGTGGTGCTTCTGATCGGATCCGCGATATTTGTCCTAGAATTTAAAATCGGGGAAAAAGAGTTCACATCATATGCTATTGATCAGGTTTGGGATTATGCCTTGGATTTAAAAAACTTTCATGAATCGAGCCACGATAAGTATATCGCACCACTTCTGATAGTAACGAAAGCGAAAAACATCTACTCAGTCATTTCTGTGACTCCGCAAAACGACAGGCTTCTATTTCCTATTAAATGTAATACAGAACTTCTCAGGAAAGTGATTGAAGATGTTTTGCACTTTGCCGAAGGTGGCAACATTGACCGATCACAATGGGAAAATGGTCGATATTGTCCGACTCCAAACATAATAGAAGCAGCCATGGCGCTCTATAGTGGCCATAAGGTTAGTGAGATTTCTCGCAGCGATGCTAGTGCGATCAATCTCAGTCAAACATCTGATGTGATCTCATGCATTATTAATTTTTCAAAGGAAAAATCCAAAAAATCCATCTGTTTTGTGACTGGGGTTCCAGGCGCCGGTAAAACATTGGTTGGACTGAACATTGCGACTACGCATATTGATGCTTCAAACGACCTTTATAGCGTTTATCTTTCTGGTAATGGTCCTCTTGTAGAAATTCTTCGAGAGGCATTGGCCCGGGATAAAGTTCAACTGGTAAAAAAACGCGGGGGTAAGATTAAAAAAGGCGAGGCCATGAGCGAGGTCAAGATGTTTATTCAGAACGTTCACCATTTCCGCGATGAATGTCTTGTCGATGAAAAATCGCCACCTATTGAGCATGTGGCATTATTTGATGAAGCACAGCGTGCTTGGAATGTAGAGCAAACATCAAATTTCATGCGTAGAAAAAAGCACAAACCTAATTTTAATTATTCAGAGCCAGAATTTCTTATATCCTGTCTTGATCGTCACCCGGATTGGGCGGTAATTGTATGTCTGGTTGGCGGTGGGCAGGAGATAAATACCGGGGAAGCGGGAATCAGTGAGTGGATTGAATCGCTGAATCGTTCTTTTCCCAAATGGAATATTTATGTATCTTCTAAGCTTACCGATAGTGAATATGGCGCGGGAGAGATGTTAAAAAAAGTGTCATTGCGTCCAAATGTCATATATAAAGATGAATTGCATCTTGCGGTATCAATGAGATCATTTCGTGCCGAACACGTCTCGCTTTTGGTCAAACAAATGCTCGATCTTAATATCAATGACGCCAGTGCTACGTTGGAAAAAGTGAAGGCCAATTATCCAATGGTAATTACCAGAAATTTGGGAAAAGCGAAGCAATGGCTAAAGAAGCAAGCGCGTGGATCAGAGCGTTATGGGATTTTGGTTTCGTCTCAGGCGGAAAGGTTAAAGCCATATGCGATAGATGTAAAATCAACAATAAGTCCTGTCCATTGGTTCCTTGATGGCAAGGAGGATGTGAGATCGTCATATTATCTTGAAGATGTTGCTACAGAATTTGATGTGCAGGGATTAGAGCTTGATTGGGCATGCGTTACCTGGGATGCAGATTTTAGGTACTCAAAAAGTGGGTGGGAGCACAGGTCTTTTTGCGGCGATCGTTGGAATAGCATTAAGAAGCCGGAGCGGAAAAATTACCTCAAAAATGCCTATCGTGTCCTTCTGACTCGTGCTAGACAGGGCATGGTGATTGTAGTGCCTCCCGGCGATATAGAAGATCCCACGCGCAATCCTAAATTTTATGATCCTATTTTTGAATATTTGAGAGAAATTGGATTTAGTGAAATTTGAGAACGCGAAAATCGAGGCCATCCCACAAAGGGACACCCTAGATAGTAGGCTGTCCCCAAATAGGGTGGCACTAAAAGAACCATGCAAATATCTAGGAGCGGATGTCAATCATAAATTATTTTGAGCAGATCGTAAAAGCTGTTAAAAGCGTAAGCTGGTTAACGACCCTATCTACTATTGCCAGTATCTGGGTTGCCATTATAGCCACCCGTGCTTTGAGTACGTGGAAATACCAGATACGTGCCCAAAAGCACATGGAGTTTATGGACGAGTTAACTGATACAGTGCACGAGTATATTCAGGCTATGGAGGCACCCAGCCAGATGCTCGAATTTGTCAAGCTTGGTATTCAGACTCATTCAGAAATTGAAGCATTGCAAGGAAAAAATATTAAGAATGCCGGCGTTATTAGCTACATAAAGAAACAAGGTAAAGCCGATCAGATACAATTAATTGAATATTTAGACAAGGTTCGATCTATAAAGAGCAGGATGAATTCTTTGGCTGTCAAAGGGCAAGTACTGGGTTTCAACAATTACAAACAATGTTATGATGCGTGTATAATGTTAGCTTGGTCCCATAGCCAGCTTGAGGCGTTCGCTGTGTTTATTGGAAGCACTAACCTAAATTGGCAAAATCAAAAAGTGCAACAAACCCTTGATAAGATTATGACTGTAGATGCAAAAGCTATTAAGGAGAATCTAGAAAAACAAAATTCTGCATTCTTAAAATTTGTAAAGCAAACATACCAGACTCTTTTAACGTAAGAAAAGAAATTAAGGGACGTGTCACTTAGGGACACACAATTAAATTCACAATTAAATTCGGTGCCATCCTAGAAGGTGCCACCCTACGCGATTCTAGGCTGTCCCCACAAAAGATGGCACTAAAAACACACAAGCAAACACAAACAATCAAATAAAAGGCTTAAGAATTGGTTAAAAAATAAACATGGGCAATAAGATTAAAAGCCGGTTACTAATTGATTTTCAAATTGAAACATTTCAAAACGCAAAGCGTCTTTTATTAGAATCCGAAGACTTGTTTAGATCAAATATGTTTCCTACTTCTACTTTCTTAGCGTTAACAGCTATTGAAGAAATGGGTAAGTTCTATTTGATAAGAATTATTTCAATAAAAAATTCAAAAGATGAATTAACAAAAAACGATATTAAAAAATTAAGAGACCATTCTTTAAAACAGCTTAATTCATTTCTACCTCCAGTTCCATTTAGACAAGAAAAACAAAAAGTATCTAAGAATATCAGCTTGTTTTGGAGTCTTCACGCTGATAATAAGTTAATGGCCATACGCAATAATTGTCTATATACAGATTTCAACGTTAATAATGGAGTTTCGCACATTCCACAGCAATCTATTAAAAAAGAAAATGCTCTATACTTCTTAGGGGTAGCTTTTGAAGTAATGTTGCTTCAGATAGAGTCTTTACTAACATGCTTGGATTGCTCGAGAGAACATTTGTTCCTTGAGGAGGAAAGGATACTGCTGTCAAATAGATATAAAGAATTTATGAATGGCTAATTAAGCAAGCAATAAAGAATAAGGTAATAACGGTGCCATCCTAGAAGGTGCCACCCTGCGAGATTCTAGGCTGTCCCCAAAAAAGGATAGCACCAAAAAGGATAAGGATAGTCAGCGAATCTACTGGGTATATTTGGAGACGTTTCCTAAAGAGCCAAATCTCACTTTGCATGCCGCACCAGAATAAAACGTCTGGCAGAGCGGGGCCATCCCACAAAGGGACACCCTAGATAGCAGGCTGTACCAAAATAGGACGTCTACAGAGTAGTCTTAAAATAAAGGAGGAGCAAATGGGCGATAAAGGCAAGAAAGAGAAGGATAAGCACAACAAACAAGCAGTCATAGCAAAGAATGAAGCAAAGAAGAAGCAAGAGCCAACAATCAAGCATACTTAAAATACGCTTCTAGGCTGTCCCCAAAAAGTATGGCACCAAAATACGCATCCAGCGCCAACTCATAAAGACGGAGGCGGGTAATGGTAAAAAAAGTAATCGCAGTATTGTTGTTTATTTATGCCATATGGCAGATAGTGACTTGTTTAAGCGCCCTTACCCAAGGTCAGGGATTTGCTCAGATATTTTGGGCGATACTGGCGATCGCCGGCGGCGTATATCTTTGGCGAAAACAGGACAAACCCACGACATCGTGTTCATCACGGCGAGGCAATAGGCTCTAAATAGACGGATATTGAAGGAGGGATACAATGAAGATGATATTGAGCGCCTTAATAGGCGGTCTCATCGGTTTTGGGGTAGGATATTTTGGTAAATGCACCTCTGGGGCGTGCCCATTAACAAGCAACCCGATAATCAGCGCAATTATCGGCGCGGCGATAGGTGTTATGGTAACGATTAAGCCATAAGTATAAGCTGGGGACACCCTAGATTCTAGGCTGTCCCCAAAAAGGATGGCACCAAAATACAATTTGCAACCTCAAGTTGGAGTGAGATCATGAGGTGGTCACAAAGTTGTGAAGAGGTGACGGTTATCGCGGCGATCCCAGACCCGTCCCGGCTGGCAACCCAGACCTGTCCCCAATAGCTAAAAATAAGGAGCGGATATGATCGTCAAGACTGCTAAAGGTTATATGGTACAGTCGGAAAAAGGAAAAAATCTGGGAGGTCCGTACAAGACTAAGGAAGCGGCGCAGAAAAGATTAAGGCAAGTTGAGTACTTCAAACACAGAAAATAAGAGTGTAAATGGAATTTCGGGGACGGTTCAGAACGGACCAACCCATAAAATTATGCGCATAAAAATTACATCAGGAAAACTAATAGTATTTGCCCAGCTCAACGAGTCCAAGACGGCNNAATTTGCCGATAACGGCAAAGGCGGAGCGGTGGGGCGATGAAGTGTATTTTTATATCAAGCCGAAGACAGGCATTGAGAAAGAATATGCGCGGGATGTAGTTGAAGAAGGTGATGTGGCGTATTGGCCAAGTGGCCCGTGCATGTGTTTCTTCTNNTGCCGGCAAGCACCGTGAATGTATTCGGTAAACTTGAAGGCCACCCGCATTTATTAAAGAGCGTTAAGGACGGGGAGCCTCTTAAAGTCGAAAGATGCGTTTAAATAGCCAACGACGCAGTGGGGTGATCCCCGCACCTAAACTTATAAGGTCGAGAAGGCGAAGCATAGCCCTCGAGATCGGT
>PLNN01000062.1 GCA_003142795.1 Candidatus Omnitrophota bacterium | reverse complement strand
CCTGGCGCTCCTGCATCGCTTCCAATAAGGCGCTCTGGACTTTCGCGGGCGCCCTGTTGATCTCATCTGCCAGGATTATATTCGCGAATATCGGGCCTTTCTTGGTCGTGAAATCCCCGTCCTTGGGATTATATATCAGCGTCCCGACAAGATCCGCGGGCAGAAGGTCGGGCGTAAATTGCAGCCGCTGGAATTTCGTCTTTATTGCCTGGGCCAGTACCTTGACCGACAACGTCTTCGCAAGACCGGGCACGCCTTCAATCAGGATATGACCGTTGGCGAGAAGGCCGACGAGCAGCCGCTCTATAAGATACTTCTGCCCCACTATGACCTTCTCGACTTCATGGACAAGCGTCTGGACAAATACACTCTCCTTCTTTACTTTCTCATTGATAGCTTCTATGCTTGTAGGCATGCGCCCCTCCCATTGTTATTAAGGTATAATTATATACTAAAATAAAAAAATCTCAATAGCGGCGATGTTTTCGCGCTATTGAGACACGCCATGTATGGGCCTCACCGGTCTATACTTTACCCATGTCCTCTATGGACAGGTTTATGAATTTCAACATGACGACTTTCTCGAGATATTCGAGGCTTAAGGGTTTTGTTATGTAATCGTTCGCGCCCGCGTCAAGCGCACTTTTTATCACGTCGTCATCCTTCACGCCGGTCACCATTATTATGACCGAATCTTTATTGAACTCTCTTATTTTTTTAAGCGTCTCGATGCCGTCCATGCCCCGCATATTTATATCGAGAAGGATGATGCGCGGATGTTCTTTCTTCACGATCTCGATCGCTTTTTTACCGCTTTGCGCGTTCAATACTTCGTAGTTGCGGGCCGAGAAGAACTCGTAAAAAAACGAATCTATCCCCATCTCATCATCAACGGTAAGTATTTTGCAGATCGGCTTTTCTCTATTATCGTTTTTCATATCGGTTAATTATATCACAGAAAATATAAATATACAAATTGGAGCGGGCGATCGGAATCGAACCGACGTAGCTAGCTTGGAAGGCTAACACTCTACCATTGAGTTACGCCCGCTAGTGCAATAATATTAATGAGATTATATCATAAATAATTGGCGTGACAAGAAAATAAAAAGACACGCGAACCGGCCAATGGAACTTTTCAACGATCGACTTTGTCTAAGTTATTGAAGTGGAGAATTTACAAAAACAAAAGGAGGTGATAGATATGAAACGTATAGCGACTATTTTTGTAGTAGCTCTATGCGCATTAGCGCTGGTATCGTCTGCCTCATTTGCCGATCAATGCTCTATGGGCAAAGCCAAAAAAGGCAATGACGAGATGTTCTTTCACAAAGCACATCTTGCGCTGGCAAAAGCCAAAGAATTAGGGTTGACCGATGATCAGGTTTCCAAGATAAAGGCTCTTGAATATACCATTAAAAAGAACCTCATCAAAGAGGACGCCGATATCAAATCGCTTGGGCTTGATATCAAACAGGCAATTGAAAAAGATACGGTCGATACCAATGCCGTAAATAACCTCATAGACCAGAAATACGCCCTTAAGGCCGCGAAAGCTAAAGAAGCTGTTCAGGCATACGCAAATCTCAAGCAGGTCCTTTCAAAGGATCAATATAATAAGCTTAAAGAGATGCGTCGCCACGGCATGGAAGGTAAAATGGGACATTGGGGAAAGAAAGCGGGTAAAGAAGTTGCCGAGACACAAGAAGCGGCCGAATAGGATGCTCGCTTAAGCAGCTGTTAGTTATCAATAAAGCAGCCGACGTTTAAACGTCGGCTGCTTCGTTACATACGTCCTTTAGCCATTTGCGTGTTTTACGATGTTCCTTTTGGCTTCTTCTTGACTACTTCCTCAATTATCCGAACCGCCTCTTTAATGTCAAATGGCTTATACAGGCAAGAGTAGGCACCCTGCTCTATCGCCTGCCTGACTATCTCCTCCGTCTTCTGCCGATATGCGGTCATCATGACCACCACTACCTTAGAGTTTGCTTTTCTGATTTTCGAATAGGTCTCAAGCCCGTTTAAAACCGGAAGCTCAGTATCAATAAAAAATATTTCATGCGGCTCCTCCTTGGCTAAAGCAATTGCTTCTTCACCGCTTTTGCATACAGCTACTCTGTAGCCCTTGGTTTGCAGCGCATTCCGCATCGTATTCCTTAATTTGATATCGGCATCCACCAAGCTTACTAAAAAACCTTTTTGAGATTTTTCGATCATATCTATTATGGCATCGAGATTATGGGGCTTATTTATTATCTCATATTCACCTTCCCCTATCATGTCTTTAGCCAAATCCCCTAATGCATATCCAGTCATAAATAATATAACCGCAGAAGGACGGATCTGCTTTATCTTCTTATAAGCTTCCACACCGCCCATTATCGGCATTTTAACATCCATAAGTATCACATCGAAAGGTCTTTCCTTAGACAATTCTATAGCGCGCTGACCACTGTCTACAACAGTTATCCCGTAACCTTCTGATTCCAAAAAATCAGACAGCTCATCTGAGAGACTAGCATCATCGTCCACGATCAATATGCTTGCTTTGCTTGCCATATGCACCCCCCTTTAATAAAAAGACGCTGCTATGTCTCAACCAGCGTCTTTGTAGTTCATGCGCTTCTCATTCATAGATTATATTATAGCTTTTTCGGGTATAGCTGTAAATATAAAAGGTCGCCGAAGGCGACACAATGGTAAGTTCATTTACTTGTTAAGTTAATTTTTGGTATAATAGCATCAGCATGCAGAAATATAAGTCTATCAATATAAATAACGTAAATATCGCATATCGCGAAGAGGGCCGGGGACGACCGGTCATATTGGTTCATGGATTTGCTTCATCTTCGTATACATGGCTCTCTCTCGTAAGATCATTGCCTTCCGGATTTAGATATATAGCATTAGACCTAAAAGGGTTTGGTCGCTCCGATAAGCCGCGAGACAAAAATTACTCAGCCTATGATCAAGCAAGGATATTAACCGAATTTATCAATAAACTAGATCTGAACAATGTGGTAATAATAGGCCACTCCTTCGGAGGGGTAGTAAGCCTTGTCTCCCTGATCTCAAACAATATAAAGAATCGGGTATCCGGCCTTGTCTTGATCGATTCCGTAGCATATTTTACGCACATACCTGATTTTATAACAAAATTAAACATACCGGTAACGAACATACTATGGCTGAAACTCTTTCCACCGCGCGAGCTCGTGCTGCAGACGTTGGAAGAAGTCTTCTACGATCGTTCAAAGATAACCGAAGAGATGATCAGCGCTTACGCGGAAAATCTTAGTTCACCGGAAGCAAGAAGGAGCCTCATAAGGAGCGCTTCTCAATTTGTATCTAAGGATATGAAGCATATACACGAAAAATTTAACCAGATACGCATCCCGGCGCTCATAATAAGCGGCGGCGCCGATCGTTTAATTCCTATTGAAGAATCGTATGCATTAAAAAACGACCTTCCGCATGTAGAGTTAAGAGTTATCCCTAAATGCGGCCATTCTCCGCAAGAAGAATGCCCGCAAGAAACAGCAGAAATTGTCTCGGAATTTTTAGCAAAGATCGGATCGGATCGATTGGCGTCATCGATCCGCCGGTTCTACTTTGCTAATATGCTTCGGTGGCTAAAATGGCTTAAGCCGAGGCCAAAAGAGGACGGATGGCGGACGGCGACGCAGTCATACCTGAGAACGGAACATTCCAAATTTATTTTAGCTGCTTTCAGATTGGACCTATGGTCCGACATTACCCGCCGGAAGGATGCAAGCTTTGCTGCCGTAAAGAAACATCTCATCGAAAGACTGGCATTATTTTTAATAGACTATCCTATCACGCACCGCCAATTACGCTGGGGAAAATTTTCTACCAAGAGAGAGAAAAAAGACCTCATTGATATCGTCTGTGCTAAATTCAATGATAACGAAACGCTTGGTAGTATTGAGCCATATCTTGATCGATCACAGAGCGCCTTCGAGGCTATCGATGAAGATTACAGGAGGCGATTGAATGAAACAATTGTCACGACATACAACAGGCTGAATAATATTAAAGATGAGTACCGCCCCAGGCGTTTAAAGAAAGATCTAATGAGATGGGTGCGCGAGCATCCGCCTATTTCAAAAAAGGCAACGGAAGAGGCCGCTTATTATTTAGAAAGAATTTTGAATAGCACATTTATCCATTTTGAGATATTGCCGCCTAATGATGCGCATGGCGACGCATTCCGTTTCAAATATCCTGACCTCATAAAACGTAAGCATCCCGGTTTTGGAATATTGAATATATGCTGCAGGTTGACAACGGATTTTAAAGAGGCGGATATCTGGTTTCAGATTTCTCACATTTCCATCGATGGAGTTCCTATGCAGGAAGTCTTGAACGCCTTGAAGGCGCGATGGAGAACCTGCGGTGATCTGATCTTTCCTTCAGTATCTCACAAGAAAAAGGAGATCGTTCCTGAGTTATGTTCTACTAAAAGTGGACTAGAGGGGCGCTATCATGCGGACCAACTAATAGACTTTCGTCCTTTACTAAAGATAAGAGAAGGCCTGAACAAACGGTATGCGGATAAATTGTCATCGCCCATCACGATCATTAGCATGCTCGGCTGGGGGCTTGCGCATCACCATATCTTTTCCCGGCGCAGGTTCCTCTTCCCGATCGATCTGCCGTCCGTTAATAATAAGGAACGGACTCTTGGTTTCGTGAGTATTCGCCCCTCTCACTATATTGATAATCCCGCTCTGGCAGACAGCTTTTTGGAATATCAACTGAAATTTAACCGCAAACTTTACAGGACGCAGGCCAGGATAAGCGGGATATATAAACTATTCGAAATATTTGCCCTATTGCCCTCTCCCATATATTGGTTCATGCAAAAATTTATGAAAAATCTATTTTCTGAGGTGATAGGCTCCGTAGTTATCACTACGGTCAAGGACGCCGACTTCTTTATAGCGCCTTTCAGCGACGTTATTCTCGACGGTTTTATTGCCTTTGGGAATTTTTCCATACCGACAAAAGATAGCAAGGTGGCAGGGGTTGTGAGCGTCAAGACCACAAAAGAGAAAGTAAGGCAGTATCTTGGTGCCGTTGAGGAAGTAGCCGGAGACTTTGGTAAATATTTATAAAACGATTAAGAAGCGGCTGGCTTGACAATGGCCGCAGCTTCATGGCTGCGAGATATCTCTTTTCGCAGCTTTTCTTTCCGGATAGATTTATTTTGGACGAATCTAACCATCCGGCTCACAAATTCCTGAGACAAGGCATCCGGTTCCGGTAAATTTGCACCAAGCACCGATTTTAGTTGATCCTGATCAAAAGAGGGCTCTTGCCAGAAATACCTCTCGTATATCTGTATCGAACGTAAAAATCGGCGTTCAAGCGATGACAGCTCCCGGATCTCTTCTTTCGGACACCATGTCAGCTCCGGCCAATATAGGGACTTCTGAACATACTTTTCAAGAGTTTTAAGAGAGATCGGCTCAGGATGTGTAAGATGGAACGTCTTTCCCCACGCCGCATCGGTCTCTACCAGTATAGATATGAGCTTTGCCACGTGATCGACAGGGATGAAATTTTTCGTAGTTCGAGGATCTCCGGGAATACGGAAGCGATGATCGGCCGTGATCTCAGCCGAGCCTGTCCGGTTGCGGATCAGCCTGAGTATCCAGGATAAGCGGCGTATGAAATCAAAAAAATGATGTTCTTCACACATCCATCCGGTCTGTGAATCTCCTATGATTATACTTGGCCGGAGGATCATGGTTTGAATATTCCCCGAGGAGGCAGCAATACGCACTTCATTTTCAGCCATAGCCTTGCTTCGCTCATAGCTGTTTCGAAAGCTCACCGATGTATCGAGTTCGTTCTCTAGGACTAATCCAGTCCGGGCTCCCGCGACATAAGCCGAGCTTACATAGACAAGCGCTTTGCGCCGCGTATGAAAGGCAAATTCTATTGCCTTGCGCGTCCCTCCTATATTAACTTCCTCATATAT
This sequence comes from Candidatus Omnitrophota bacterium, assembly GCA_003142795.1. Lineage (GTDB taxonomy): Bacteria > Omnitrophota > Gorgyraeia > 2-01-FULL-45-10 > 2-01-FULL-45-10 > FEN-1320. The sequence continues at coordinate 11,785 of PLNN01000062.1, read as the reverse complement.
GCTCCAATCGGTCTCTAGCGCCGTGCATGCCACATTATGCAGTATTATATCCGATCGTTGGGCATATAAAGAATAGGATTTTTCGTCAAGACCGAAATTACCCTGGGTCGCGCTTCCTTCGACTACGAACAGAGTTCGCCCCATAGCTTGATCGTATGGAAACGACGGGTCATAATCAAGCAAAGCTTCTCTTAAGCGGCTATGCGCGTCCGTGCCGAACTTCGCACGTACAAGCGCCGTTATAGTATGCCCTTTTAAAAGCAAGTCCCGTAAAAGCACGGTACCTAAAAACCCACTCGCCCCGGTCAAAAAAATATGCATGGATGATCTCTCAATTCTGAAATTTTCAGCGATTCTTAAATCGCATAATCATTCTACAGTATTACTATATTAATAGCAATGAGTTATAAAATTTAAAAGGTTTTATTATTAATAGACTGAATCAAACGGATGAATGCCCTTACGGATTTTCCAATAAAAATAGATATGGTAAAGAAGGCCGGGCATGTCCTCCATTTCAGACAGTAGAAACCGCTTCAAAATAAGTATCGGGTTATAGAAACGCTTCATTCCTTTCCAGAAGGCCTTTTCCAGTTCATCCGGCGTCATATGTTTAGGTCGAATAACTGCCTGATAAAAAGTATACTGAGAATAGTTTTCGTGGATTATTCGCCCCTCTTTTTTAAGCTCATCGTAAGAAATAGTCCCGGGGATCGGTGTAAGCAACCAAGGTATGATGACGTTTGCTTTATTTTGGATCATCTCCTCTATGGTCCAGTCGATCGAATCAAGGGTATCATCGTCCATGCCAAAGATAAGGCTGGCGAGCAGTGGGATCCTTGCTTTTTTAAAGCTTTTCACGATATCTTTAAAAGCCATTTTGGTATTCTGCGATTTATTGATTGAGTTTAGATTAGAGTGCGTAAGAGATTCTATTCCTACGAAAGCACTTGCGCAACCGCTTTCGTACGCAAGCCGTAATAGCTCCGGCTGACTTGCAACGCTAGTCTCAAATTGAGCAAGCCATCTGATATTCAATGGCTTAAGCGCAAGAAACAATTCCCGTGCGCGAGATGGATTTACAGCGATATTATCATCTGTAAACATCACAAATTTAGAACCATGGTGTTTGATCTCCTCGACTACTTCCCCGATAGGACGATATCGCATCTTCTTTCCAAAATACTTTGTCACCAGACAAAACTTGCAATCCCGCGGACAGCCCCGGCTTGTTTCAATAAGTATTATGGGGTTCTTCATATCCCAAAAGGATCTTAAATACTTTTTTTTATCCAGCAGATCGTAGCGTGCCGGAGGTAAGCCATTAAGCGATGGATGGTGGGTGCACTCATATTGAGCTTTCAATTGCCCTTTATCGAAATCATCGAGAATGGATCCCCATAAGTCGTCTGCTTCTCCTATGACATGAGAGTCGAAAGCACCGCTTTTAATTATTGTGTCACGAATAGCAAATGCACCTACGCCGCCAATAATAGAGGGCGTCTTGCGTTTCCGAAATTCTTTAGCTATATCGATTGCCCGTGGAATGTGACGCAACATGCCTGTCAATACTACAAGATCCGCATCTTCATCAAAATTTATACTATCTACCACCTCATCGATGATACGCGTTTCAAACCGCTTTGGAGTAAGGGCTGCAAGATATGGCAGCGTGCGGGAAGGAACGAATGATTTCCGGCTTTTGATTATACGATGCTGGCTATCATATGATGATGGGTATATAAATAATATCTTTTTCATATAGTTATCTAACCTTGCGTTTGCATTATCTTATCACACAACTCGTTGTGCAGCTTTAGATATTTTGGATATTGTGAAGTTAAAAGGTCGCCGAAGGCGACACAACTATAGAGAGGTTAAGATCATTAAGAGAAGGAGAGAATTTCTCCTTCTCTTAATATATAGAATGTTCTGTTGAATTCATAAGAGTACTTATAGGAAAGGGGTGACAGTGAGCGAGTTACCAGTTAGTCGTTCAGGAGCGAGCGAACGTCATAGGGGAAAACAACGTTTTCCCCTATGAAAATTTTGCCAGAGTTTTATCTGAGTAGATGCTTGCCCCGCCCGGACTGAGATTAGGGGCGGGGCAAATTTTGTTCTGACTAAGTCTGGTGGCAAAATTTGGTGGTGAGGGAAGGATTCGAACCTTCGAAGGCTTGCGCCGTCAGGTTTACAGCCTGATCCATTTGACCGCTTTGGTACCTCACCACTTGAAACTCAAAGACCGAAAATGGAGCTAGCAGAGGGGATCGAACCCCCGACCTATGGTTTACAAAACCATTGCTCTACCAGCTGAGCTATGCTAGCAACTCCATTTAATTCAAACAACTGAAAATTTGTTACCTTCTAACCAGCTGCCCCGCCAAGTGTTTCGTTCGGGGCGGGGTCCCGCCCCCTGTCTTACTCCGGGCGGGAAGCTATGCTAGCACCTTTAACGCTTCAGGTAACTTATTTAAAATATCAGTCGCTATTAAGCTTAAAAGGCCTTTTTCTTTGGCAACGAGGTCACCTGCAAGGCCATGAAAATATACGGCAAGGATCGACGCCTCGAACGGCGTAATCCCTTGAGCGATAAAACCTGTGATGATGCCCGTCAGCACGTCGCCTGTCCCGCCTGTCGCCATCCCGGGGTTCCCTGTCTGATTGATGTAATATTCTCCGCCTGGAGACGCGACTACCGTTTCGTGGCCTTTCAAAACTAAGACGGTATTATACTCACTGGCAAAGCCAAGCGCAACATCTTTTCTGTTCTTCTGGATCTCGTCCCTTTCTTTTCCGATCAATCGCGCCATCTCGCCCGGATGCGGCGTAAGGACTAGAGACGATTTAACGTTTTTCAATAGTTCCGAATGGACAGCGAACGCATTTATGCCATCGGCGTCGAGCACTACCGGCTTTTCGACTTTCGCGATGATATTTCTTATCAAGCTTTGAGTCTCTTTATTTTGCGAAATGCCGGGACCTATGGCAAGACAATTACATTTTTCGCTGAATGCCAATAGCTCTTTCTCAGCTAACAGGCTCAGGGAAAGATCCCGCGTCTCAAAGAACGGCCTCACCATCACCTCGGTCAGTTTTGTAGCCATTATTTCGTAAAGGCTTCTGCCGACAGCAAGTGTGACGAGCCCGACCCCCGATAAAAGAGCCGCCTGGCTTGTCAGATAAGCGGCTCCCGTATAACCTGAAGAGCCGGCAATAACGAGCGCATGGCCAAAATCACCCTTGTTGGTCGCCGACTGTCTTTTCGGAAATTTTTTTATTATATCGTTTATGCTTATCATTATTTTTTACTTTTTAGCAATATCACGTTCGCAATGGCGTAATTTTTAGAATGCGACATGCTTATTATAACGTCCCCGACCTTCTTTTTATTCTTCAACTTTGCTGCGTCGTCGTGAAATTCGATCACAGGCTTTCCCTCTTTGTCATTCAGGACTTCTACATCGGTCCATCTGATCGGGAATTTTTTCGGCTCTCCAAATGCCTTGACCACAGCCTCTTTGGCAGCGAACCTGGCCGCAAAATGCTGGTGCGGAAAGGCGCGCGCGGTAGCGTATTTTATCTCGCGCGGCGTGAATATCTTGGATAGGAAATTATCGCCCCATTTTTCTATGGCGTCCTTCATCCTGAATATTTCCACTATATCGATACCTGAGCCCACTATCATCTGATTATCCTCAGCATCTCTTCTACGGCTTGTCCGAGCCCCGTGAATATTGCCCTTGAAATTATGGAGTGCCCTATATTAAGTTCGTTCATGCCTTTAATAAGTGCGACGTCCCTTACGTTGTCGTAATTCAGTCCATGGCCTGCATTTACTTCCAATCCGAGGGATTGAGCGTATATAGTTGCGCGTTTCAATACCTCAAGCTCTTTCCTTCTTTGTGTATCATTTTTCGCATTAGCGTAAACGCCTGTATGCAGCTCGATTATTTTGGCGCCTGTCCTGGCCGACTCAAATATCTGAGGCCTGGATGGATTTATAAAAAGACTTATCTCTATCCCATTATCCATTAGTTCAGATACTACGGATCTTATTTTAGTAAAATTCTTCTTCACATCCAGGCCGCCTTCAGTCGTTACCTCTGCCCTCTTCTCAGGAACGAGCGTAGCCTGATCAGGCTTTACTTTACACGCTATCTCGACTATGTCTGCGGCCACGGACATCTCCAGGTTAAGCCGCGTCTTCACGGTCTCACGCAGCGTTATAACGTCCGTGTCCCTGATATGCCGCCTGTCTTCGCGTAAATGGCAGACGATCGAATCGCAGCCCGCTTCCTCGCAGATCCTCGCAGCTTCGATCGGGTCAGGCTCATATGTCTTTCTCGCCTCCCTCACCGTCGCCACATGATCTATATTAACGCCCAGCTTTGCCATTATTATCCTTATTGATCTCTCCCGCCGAAGGCAGGACCTTATTCAGAAGCCGCATCTCTTCTTCCGTGCCTTTCTTAAGTTCGCCCACTACATAAAACCATAACGCCAGGGCAAGGACGAGCGCAAGCATCTTCAACCCTATATTTTCAGTGAAAAATTTTCTGAGCAGCTTAAGCACGATTTATCCCTTAACCCTGCCGGGGTTTTTCCTTTCCCCGTTTATGAAGCAGGTTTCTCAGCTCTCCGGCAAGACTCGCAGCATCGAAATTCCGGGATAGCTTCCCGTCCGAAGCGATCGAGATGGTGCCCGTCTCTTCGCTCACTACAACGCAGACGGCGTCCGTCTCTTCGCTCAAGCCTATGGCCGCCCTGTGGCGCATTCCCATGCTCTTCGGCAGCTCCTTCTCTCCTTCGGGCAGCGGCAGCACGCAGCCGGCAGCCGCGATCCTCCCGCGCTGGATGATGACAGCGCCGTCATGAAGCGGCGATTGAGTTATAAATATGGACATGATCAAATCACTCGTAATCATGGCATCGATTATAGTTCCGGTTTCGACGTAACTCTTAAGTCCCGTCTCCTTCTCTATCACGACCAGGGCGCCTATTCTCTTCTTCGATAAGTTGGAGGCGGCGCCTGCGATCTCATCGATATTTTCTATATCCTGGTATATACCGAATTGCCCCAATTGGGCGAGAACGCGCCTTAATTCCGGCTGAAAGATTATCAAAAGCGCTATGACGGATATCGGGAAGAGCCCTTTGAGCGTCCAGCTTATTACGTCGAGGCCGAGCTGCTGCGTTATTACGAAGATTATGCCTATTATAAGGAGCCCTTTAAGAAGCTGTTCGGAACGCGTCCCTTTGACAAAGAGGAGCATCATGTACATGACATACCAAAGAATGGCTATTTCTAAAACTATCTTCCAGTGAGCCAAAAGATGCATCTTATATTACCTTTTCTCTTAAAACACTGCTTGCGACCAGGGCAACTTCCCGCGCCTCTTTGACATCATGGACCCTTATTATATCGGCGCCGTTCATTATCGCGATAGCGCATGTGGCGAGAGTCCCTGTCAATCTGCCGACAGGATCGTTATCCTTCAAAATCTTACCAATAAAAGATTTTCTCGAAGTTCCAATGCAGACCGGGTGTCCTAGCCCTTTAAATTGTCCAAGCCTGTTCAATATTTCGAGATTATGCTCTATTGTTTTTGCAAACCCGATACCCGGGTCTAAAATTATCCTATTTTCAGGGACCCCTGCGCGCCGCGCGATACCGATAGACTTCTTTAGATCGGACATTACATCTTTTATCAGATTTCTGTATCGGGGACGCCTTTGCATATCGCGGGGCGTTCCTCTCATATGCATCAATATCAACGCAACGTCGTTTTGAGCCGCTATACCAGCAACTTCGGGGTCGTTATTCAGGCCGGACACGTCATTTATTATCATTGCGCCGGCGCTTATCGCTTCTCTAGCAACCTCGGCCTTGCGCGTATCTATTGAAATGGGAATATCTATTTTCCCGGATAATACTTTAATTACCGGGATAACCCGGCTTAATTCTTCTTTGACTGTTATATCGGCCGCGCCTGGACGGGTCGATTCCCCGCCCACATCGATGATGTCCGCGCCGTCACGCGCCATCTCAAGGCCCCGCTTTATTGCCGCGGGATGATCGAAAAATTTTCCGCCGTCTGAAAAAGAATCGGGCGTCACGTTAAGGACACCCATCACGTAAGCCCTTTTGCTGAATAAAAGCCTGTATCCTTTAACGCTTAAGTCGATATTACGCGGACGCGGGTTTCTCATCTTTAGGCAATCCCAGAAGCACCCTGATCTCTTCGACTTCCATCACTTCTCTTTCCAATAACTTCTCCGCCAGGACCTTCAGTTTATCTTTATGCTTGGCAAGCTCTTCAGCCGCCCTCTTATAGCAATCGTCTATTATCTTCCGGACTTCCATATCTATCAAAAGAGCCGTCTGGTCGCTGTAATTGCGCTCTTCGATTATGTCGCGGCCCAAAAATACCTGTTCTTCCCTGTGGCCGAACGTGAGATGGCCCAGTTTTTCACTCATGCCGAATCTCGTTACCATTTTGCGCGCCAGGGCAGTCGCCACCTCCAGGTCATTCTGAGCGCCGGTCGAGACCTCGTTAAATACCATATCTTCGCTGGCCCGGCCACCCAGCAATCCGGTGATCCTGCCCACCAATTCAGTTTTAGTTACAATATATCTGTCTTCGAGGGGGAGCCGGATCGTATAGCCGAGCGCCATGCCCCTGGGAAGGATGGAAACTTTATGAAGCGGATCCGCGCCCGGTATGACCAGCGCCAATAGAGCGTGACCGGATTCGTGATAGGAAATTATGTTCTTCTCCTGCTTCGATATGACGCGCGATTTTCTCTCAGGGCCGGCCATAACGCGCTCGATCGACTCCTGAAGCTCAACCATCGTCACCGTCTCTTTGTTACGCCGCGCCGCCAAAAGCGCGCCTTCATTGACGAGATTGGCAAGGTCCGCTCCCGAAAAACCGGGCGTCTGTCTTGCTATATGGTTAAGGTCAACGGTCTTATCCAGCTTGACATTCTTTGTGTGAACTTTTAATATGCCCTCGCGGCCTACGATATCGGGCCTATCAATAACCACCTGTCTATCGAACCTGCCGGGCCTAAGAAGGGCCGGGTCGAGCACGTCGGGCCTGTTGGTCGCGGCGATCAATATAACGCCTTCCTGCGTATTAAAACCGTCCATCTCCACGAGAAGCGCATTCAGCGTCTGCTCTCTCTCGTCGTGGCCGCCGCCAATACCTGCAAACCTCTGCCGTCCTACGGCATCAATTTCATCGATAAATATTATCGCGCCGCGGCCGGACTGCTTGGCGGACTTTTTTGCCTGTTCGAACAGGTCGCGCACGCGCGAGGCGCCTACGCCTACGAACATCTCAACAAAATCGGATCCCGATATCGAAAGGAACGGGACGTTAGCCTCTCCTGCCACAGCCTTTGCCAGGAGGGTCTTGCCTGTGCCCGGAGGCCCCATCAAAAGAACGCCCTTGGGGATCTTCCCGCCTAATCGCTGAAATATTTTCGGGTTCTTCAGGAACTCTATTATCTCTTTCAACTCTTCTTTTGCCTCATCGACACCGGCAACATCAGCGAATGTTATCTTCAGTCCCTGATCCGAAGCGAGCGTGGCACGCGATTTGCCGAATGCCCATATCCGCCCTGCCCCGCCTCCTCCCGGCGACCTGTAAGCGACCAGCCACAGGAAGAGTATGAAGAGCACCATTGGCCCGAACCAACTCAGGAGGTTCATCCAGAAACTGACCCTGATAGGCTTCACGTCAAAACTCTGGACGTTCTCGCGCAGCAGCTTTAAAAGCTCGGGATCGTTCTCGGGAATGTTCACGGTAAACTTTGTTCCGTCGGAAAGCTCTCCCCTTATCACACTGTCTATCTTTACGCAGTCTTTTATCTTATGGGTAGATGGGTTCGCTTTCAGGGCATCATAAAATTTCGAATAGACGAGCTCCTGCGGCGGCTTTTCGGCAGTCTGGTTGATTGAATTCAGCACCCAGAAAATACCAAGCAATATAAAAAGCCATAATACCAGGTTGGCGCCGCTTTTTGACGGCTTTAACATTTTTTTCGTTTTCCTGTTCTTGTTTTCCATTATCTTTTTAAGCTCCTTTAGTTTGTATGGCTATTCTAACAAAATATTATTAATAGCGCAAGATTATAATCTATGGAAGGTAATAGACGTGCCTGTCCGCGTGACCCTTATACTGCCGGGAAGGTCGACAGAACTGCCTTTTTGCTTATAACGTATCAGGCTCTCCATCTCTTTCCAATGCCTGAATGAAAGCTTTTTTACTTCGCCGCCCGATCTTTCGAGCGCATCGCGCAATATTTCTTTTTGAATAGTCCGGGGCTGCACGGCAATATCTTTCAACTTTATTTCAGCCGAATTTTTGCCGGATGATAAGATACGCCCGGAAACCTCGGCCTTCTGGTCCGAGATAAACTCGAAATCTTCCCTCAGATGTTCCGCCAGGTTGAAGAGCACTCTCTTAAGTTTCGGGTTGTATCTTTCCAAAAAAGGGATGATCTCGCTGCGCACGACGTTGCGGAAATATACCGGCTTGAGATTCGTGCTGTCTATCCTGTAAATCATCCCTTTTTCATTGAGATAATCGACAATGTTCGCCTTCTCAAGCTCTATGAGCGGCCTGACTATCATCATATCGCCGTCTTCCCTCAAGGGTGATATCCCTACGATCCCTTTCAGGGCCGCGCCTTTTACAATGCGCATCAATATAGTCTCTGCCTGGTCGTCGAGAGTGTGACCTGTCGCGATCACGTTCACGCCGGCTGAGGAGGCGGCTTCGCGGAAAAACTGATAACGCGCCGCGCGCGCGATCTCTTCAGTGGAAAGATCACCCTTTGCCGCTTTCTTCAGATCTACTGTTTTATGGATAAACTCGAGACCGAGCTTCTCTGTGAGGTCTTTCACGAACAAGGAATCCTCCTGCGACTCTTTGCCGCGTAAGCCATGGTCGAGGTTACAGACTATCAGTTTCTTCACGCCAAATTTATTCTTGAGATGGACCAGCGCTTCAAGCAAAAAGACAGAATCCGGCCCCCCGGAAACGGCGGCCATCACCTTGTCGCCCGGCTTCAGCATTCTGTAATTCCTGACGGTCTTGAGAACCTGCTCGATGAGATTTTTATGCATAATTATTTTTTTACTGCGGTCAGATAATCTTTAATACGGTCTCTTACGGCCTGAAAATCCTTTTTAGCAAGCCAATCTTTTCTAAAAACGCTCGCGCCGAACGCGATGGCGTCTGCGCCGTTCTCAAAATAAGATATTATATTCTCAGGAGTAACGCCGCCGCAGGCAAGAAGCTCTATGTCGGCGAACGGTCCCTTTATCTCTTTAAAATATGCGGGGCCTAAAAGGCCTGACGGGAAGACCTTGACCATCGTCGCGCCGCTCGTCCATGCGTTGTATATCTCCTGCGGAGTGAGCGCGCCGGGAAATACGGGGATCTTGTTTTTTACGCAATAAGCGACAATATCTTTTACGAGAACCGGCATTACGATAAAACTCGCGCCGGCGTCAAGAGCGGCCTTTAAAGACTTTCCATCGATAACCGTTCCCGCGCCGATCGTAAGGCGTTTTCCTGCCACGCGTCTTGCCTTCTTTATCGACTCGGCAGCGCCCCCGGTATTCATCGTTATTTCGATAGTCTCAAGGCCGGCGTCAATAACCGCTTCCATGAGAGGCTCTATCAGATCGTGCTCCACGCCCCTCATTATCCCGAGAACGGGCAGCTTTTTAAATCTTGCGACATCCATCTTTAGTCGAGGTCCTCTCCGAGAAGCGATTCGTAGAATTCCCGGTAATTCTCTTTCTTGTCGCTTGAACGCAGCGCAATGGCTGCTTTCGGATGCTCGTCAAGTATACCGGTTATCGCGTATGGGATGATGTAGCCCCACTCGAGCTTCTTCTGGAGCGGGATAAATTCATTGGATATGAGGTCGAGGATCGGCCGTATATCGAATTTCGGATTTTTCAAAAATCCCAGGATGAGCTCAAGCGGGCAATTCCCTGCCGCCCTGCCGAGGCCGTAGACCGTGCCGTCCACGAAATTCGCGTCGTGAATTATAGCCTCGATCGTATTGCCAAAAGCGAGCTGCTGGTTATTGTGGGCGTGAATGCCGACCTCTTTCGTCTTCAGGATGGACTTGAATTTTTTGACGAGAAATTCGATCGATTCCTGGTAAAGCGCGCCGAACGAATCTACCAGATATATGACGTTCGCCTTCGACTCTTCTTCCAGCTGGTGAAGCGCCTCGTTCAATTCGTTATCAAGGGCGCGGGATATGGCCATTATATTCACAGTCGTCTCATACCCCTTATCCGCAAAGTGGTTCACGAGGAATATCGCTTTATCTATGTCCTTCACATATGACGCCACCCTTATCATGGCCACCGGCGAATCCTTGCGCGGTTTGACGTCATCGATATCCACCCTATCGACGTCGACCATTATGGAAAGCTTCACATCGGACTCAATACCATCTATCACCTTTTTTATGTCATCATCATCGCAGAATTTCCACTTGCCGAACTCTTTCGGCGAAAAGAGTTTCTTGGAATTTTTATAGCCCATCTCCATATAATCGACGCCGGCCTCGGAAAGGGCTTTGTAAACTTCTCTCACGAAACGCGGCTCGAAATCGTGGTTATTTATTAAACCGCCGTCCCTGATCGTGCAATCGAATACCTTTATCTTCTCCCTGAACATTTATAACTCCTGGGTTTTTGTTATCTGTAATTATTAAAACTTAACGCTAATGAAAAATCTACCTTCCTTAAATTGACCATTACGGCCTGCAGGTCATCTTTCTTGGGCGAGAAGACTCTCACCTTTTCGCCTTCTATCTGGGGTTGGACCTTCAACCCCATGTCTTTTATGATCTTGACGAGCTCTTTGGCCTTATCCTTGGGAATACCGGCGGCTATCTCGACTTCCTGATTTAGGTTTCCGGCAAATACCTTCTGAGGCTCCTTGAAAGTCAAAAGCTTCGTGGAAACACCGCGTTTGGCTAGCTTACCGGTCAGTATGTCGGTAAGCGAGCGCAGCTTAAAATCATCGTCTGCTACCAATGTTATCTTCTTCTCCTCACGCTTGAAATCTATGGAGGCCTTACTGCCCTTAAAATCGAACCTCTGGCTAAGCTCTTTTTTAGCCTGGTTTACGGCATTGTCGACTTCCTGCATGTCCGCTTCTGAAACTATATCGAATGAAAAATTATCTTTTGCCATATATTTATTCCTTCTTTTTTAATTCAACATGCACTTGTGTCGGCACGAGCTTAAACTGCGCGCCGCTTATCGAGTCTAATCCCATACCCACGGGACCGAAGAGAAAGACGTTCCCGCAGAACGCGCCGCTTATTACATGGGCAAGTTTTACTGTCTCTTGAGCGTATCCATCTTTCGTGAAGACGAGCTGGTGGTCAGTATTCCTTCTCAGCCTTATTCGCGCCGGGGTCACATACTCGTCTTTATCGTCAACCCTGACCGTTGCCCCGCTCGGCTCTGATGAGACCGGCACCTTCTGGTGCGACCCGGTGATTATCGTCGCGCATCCGGAAAGCGATAGGGCGATAAAACTGATAAAAATAAGGATAAATGATCGTCGCATAATTTTTGGGAAAATTTGGTAGCGGGGATAGGATTTGNNCCAGACTGAGCTACCCCGCCAACGAGCCGATATTATAACATATAGGCGTTTTTAGTAAAAGTTAAAATATTTGAGGGGTAATTTTTCGGGCCCTGTAGTCAGACGTAACTTTGTGGCCGCCTTCC
>PLNN01000018.1 GCA_003142795.1 Candidatus Omnitrophota bacterium | reverse complement strand
TCATAGAGTAAAAGATGGCACAGCAAGAATTGCAAAAAATACGGATAAAGCTCGCGGCATACGACCATAGACTGCTGGACGTTTCCACGCAGGAAATAGTCGAGACTGCCAAGCGTACAGGCGCAAGCGTTGTAGGACCGATACCTCTCCCCACGAAGAGGGAGATATTCACCGTCCTGAGGTCGCCTCACGTCGACAAAAAGTCGCGCGAGCAGTTCCAGATCAAAACACATAAACGCATACTGGACATAGTAAGCCCGACGGCCAAAACGATAGACGCTCTTAAAAAGCTCGATCTGCCGGCCGGTGTTTACGTGGAGATAAAATAATTTTATGCATGGAATATTAGGCAAAAAATTAGGAATGACAAATCTGTTCGACGCTAACGGAAAGTCCGTCCCGGTGACTCTCATCGAGACCGGTTCCTGCTACGTCTTACAAGTGAAGACAAAAGAGACCGACGGCTACACCGCGATACAGGTAGGCTACGGCGAAAAAAAACCGAAGTCTGTCAACAAACCGGATGCTGCCAGGTTTAAAAAGGCCGGCGTCAATCCATTGAGGTTTGTGCGCGAGATAAGGGTGAGTGATGTAACGCCCTATAATGTAGGACAGAAGATCGAGGGCGATATTTTTGCAAAAGGCGATTATATAGATGTTGTCGGTACGTCCATCGGCAAGGGGTTCCAGGGCGGCGTGCGTAGATGGGGATGGAAGGGCGGACCGGGCGGCCACGGCTCCATGTTCCACCGCGCTATCGGTTCCATACAATCCGGCGCAAGACTAGGGCGTGTTACAAAAGGTCATCATATGCCCGGGCATATGGGAGTTGACAGGATCACTATCCAGAATCTTGAGGTTCTGGACGTAGACAAGGCAAACAACCTGCTGTTGATAAAAGGTTCGGTTCCTGGGCATAAAAATAATTTTGTGGTAATAAAGGAAGCAAGGAAACGGCCGAAAGGTTTTGTCAAACAGAAAGTTGTCCTAACGGTGACGAAGAAGAAGAGCGTTAAAGCTTCGATGAAAAAATAGAGAAAGAATCATGGAAAAGAAATCTAAAAGATTAAAAACGAAAAAAACAGCGAAGGCCAGCATCGATAAGATGGAGGCCGTAAGCCGGAAATCCAAAGAAACCGCAAAGAAAGAGTTCTCTATACCGGTATATAATTCAAAAGGTAAAGAGGTAAGCGCTTTCGCATTCAATAAAGACATTTTTGACGGTACGGTCAATAAGAAGGTCCTTTATCAGGCTATAGTAATGTACGGCGCTAACAAGCGGCAGGGCAACGCTTCTACGAAGACAAGGGGCGATGTTTCGGGCGGCGGAAAGAAGCCGTTCAGGCAGAAAGGGACAGGCAGGGCCAGGGCCGGCTCTACCCGCTCACCTCTATGGAGAGGCGGCGGTACGGTATTTGGACCGCATACCCGTGATTTTCATTATGACATTCCAAAAAAGATGAAGAGGGCGGCGTTCTTATCGAGCGTCAATTCCAAACTCAACGAAAATAAGATCAAAGGCATAGACGTCTTAGTGATAGATGAGCCTAAGACGAAGAAATTTAAGCAGATCATGAAGGCGCTGAAGCTGGACGGAAAGAGTTTATTCATAGTAGATGCGATCGATGCCAATGTAAGGCGGGCATCCGGGAATCTTGCTGAAGCTAAAGTGAAAAATTATAAAGATTTCAATACTATGGATGTATTGACCTGTGACACCATAGTTATGTCGCAGGCGGCGCTGGAAAAGCTGCCGGAGAGGTTTAAGGATTAAAGATGAAGAACCCGCATGATGTAGTCAAGGGGATGATACGGACGGAAAAAGGATCGGCGCTTCTGCCTTTTAATAAATATCTTTTCTGGGTCGAAAAAAGTTCGAACAAGATAGAGATCGGCCGGGCGATCGAAGATATTTATAAAGTAAAAGTCGATAAGGTAAATACGATAATGATGCGCGGAAAATTAAAAAGGGTGCGATACGCCGTAGGTATGACCTCGGACTGGAAGAAAGCCGTAGTCACCCTTAAAGATGGAAATAAAATAGACGTTACTTAACGTAAAGATCTCTCGGAAGCTTCTATTCGTCGCTTCCTCGAGATGAAAATTTGGAGCAAATTTTCATGGGAATAAAAAAGTTTAGACCGACAACGCCTGGATTGAGACACGCGGCCATATCGAATTTTGAGGAACTTACTAAAGGTAAGCCGGAGAAGGCACTTCTTGTGCCTATGAAAAAATCTGGCGGCAGGAATAACCGCGGCAGGGTTACGTCCAGGCATAGGGGCGGCGGCCACAAGCGGATGTGCCGTATCGTGGATTTCAAGCGGGATAAGATCGACGTACAGGCGAAAGTCATAGCTATAGAATACGATCCCAACAGATCCGCCAGGCTTGCGCTTTTACAATATACTGACGGCGAGAAGCGCTACATCATAGCTCCCATAGGATTGAACGTAAACGATGACGTTGTCGCCAGCAAGACCGCAGAGATAAAAGTAGGTAACGCGACCGCGCTGGCTAATGTGCCGGCCGGCATTCCCATACATAACGTTGAATTGAAGAGAGGCTCGGGCGCCACTATCGCGCGCTCTGCCGGCAACTCCTGCATAGTGATGGCAAAAGAAGGCGATTATGCTCAGGTGAAGTTGCCCAGCGGAGAAATAAGGCTAATTGATATGGAATGCATGGCAACGATCGGCCAGGTAGGCAATATTGAACACGAAACGATATCGATAGGTAAGGCCGGAAGATCAAGGTGGATGGGCATAAGGCCTTATTCAAGAGGTGTGGCGAAAAATCCGCATGACCATCCGATGGGTGGCGGTGAAGGTAAGGCCAGCGGCGGATTGCCGCGTTCCCCGTGGGGGCAGTATGCCAAAGGCTTAAAGACGAGAAAAAAGAAGAACCGGTCTGATAAGTATATTTTGAAACGGAGAGAATAAAATGTCGAGATCTACCAAAAAAGGTCCGTATATAGACGAGAAACTCCTGATAAAAGTGCAGCGGATCGCGAAGTCCGGGGACAAGAAACCGATAAAGACATGGGCCAGGAGATCGACCATAGCGCCTGACTTTGTCGGGTACACGATATCTATTTATAACGGGAGAAAGTTCATCCCGGTCTATGTGACAGAAAATATGGTAGGGCATAAACTGGGTGAGTTCTCGCCGACGCGCACATTCAAAAAGCACGGCGCAGCGACCGAAATATCCATGGACAAGACGTAAAACAGGAGTTGACAGTGATTGCAACCGCAAAATTGAAATACGTAAGGATGTCGCCGAGGAAGTTCAGGCTGATAATACCGCTCGTTAAGGGCAAGCACCCTGAGAATGCGATAGCTATCCTGGCGAGCGTAAAAAAGAACGCCTCAAAATATGCCATAGATCTGTTGACGTCGGCCATAGCAAATGCTAAGCGCAAACAGGGCGTTGATGCAGCTAACCTTTATATATCGAAGATGGTCGCGGACAACGGCCCGATGCTGAAAAGATTCAGGGCCGCGTCTATGGGCAGGGCGAGCATGATACATAAGCATACCTGCCACCTTACGGTCGAGTTGGACGAAGTTAAGCAGCCGGTATCGGCGCCGAAAGAAGATAAGGCGAAGGCTAAAGCCTCACACGCAAAAGATGCGGCAAAGGCCAAAGGCCACGAGCATCACGAACATAAGTCAGAAAAGGCGCCTTCGAAAAAACCGAAAACAAAAGAACATCGAAGCACCGAATCGGGCAAAAAGCATAATAAGGAGTAAGATGGGACAAAAAGTTCATCCATATGGATTCAGGGTAGGGTACATTTACGACTGGAAGTCGCGATGGTTTGCCAATAAGCAGGAATTCCCGAAGCTCTTGCTGCAGGATTTAAAGATACGTAAATATATAAAGAAAGCGCTTGCTACCGCAGCCGTTTCGAAAATAGAGGTAGAGCGCGCGAGCGACAAGATCCGGATATTAATATATTCGGCAAGGCCAGGCATCATTATCGGCCGGCGCGGAGCTGAGATCGAGAAACTGAAAGAGGACGTTCAGGCTATTGCAGGCAAAGAGGTGCTGATCGATATAAAGGATATAAAAAATGCGAATGCCGACGCGCAGCTTGTCAGCGAGAATATAGCGTTCCAGATCGAAAAACGCATACCGCATAAACGCGCGATGAAGAAGGCAGTCCAGTCCGCGCTCGATAGCGGTGCAAAGGGAGTGAAGATCATCTGTTCGGGAAGACTCGGCGGAGCGGAGATAGCGCGCCGCGAAAGTTACCGCGTTGGCTCTATTCCGGCGCAAACCTTGAGAGCGGACGTTGATTATGGTTTTGCGGAAGCGCTGACAACCTACGGGCTGATAGGTATCAAGGTGTGGATCTATAAAGGCGATAAAGTCCTGGATAAGGTAAAAGAAGACGTAGACGAGAAGAAAAACTAGCGGAGCAATGAAGTCATGGGATTAATGCCAAAGAGGGTTAAATTCAGAAAGTCGCAGCGCGGCCGGCGATTCGGAACCTCGTTCAGAGGAGCGAAGCTGTCATTCGGAGAATTCGGGCTGAAGGCTTTAGAGAACTGTTATTTCACGGACAGGCAGATCGAAGCGGCCAGGGTGGCGCTTATGAGAAATTTAAAAGGCGGCGGCAAGGTCTGGATAAGAGTGTTCCCCGATAAACCTATTACCAAGAAACCTGCCGAAACAAGGATGGGGAAAGGCAAGGGTATCCCCGATCATTGGGTAGCTGTTGTGAAAAAGGGAAAGATCCTGTTTGAAATGGACGGAGTGCCTATGGAGATCGCAAGAGAATGCATGCGGATAGCAGCTCACAAGATCCCGCTTAGAACGAAATTTATCGCAAGAGGAGTTGCGCACCGATGATAAAAGCAAATGAACTGCGAAATATGACGGTCGACGAGATCCGTCTGAAGATAGAGGCGCTCAAGAAGGACTTATACAATATGAGGACCGAGGTCAAGGCCGGACGGATCGAGAAGCCCCACAGGATACACCAGACGAGAAAAGACATAGCAAGATGCGAGACAGTTATAAAGGAGAAGGTAGATGCCAAATAACGAAAGAGCCAGGCGCAAAGAAAGGATCGGCGTGGTCATCAGTGATAAGATGGATAAGACCATAACGGTCCAGGTCGATCGCAGCTTTCATCATCCGATGTATGGTAAGATGGTCAGGACTGCGACGAAGTTCAAAGCGCATGATGAAAATAAAAGCGCCAAATCAGGGGACACGGTCAGGATACAGGAAACGAGGCCGCTATCCAAGACGAAGAGATGGCGCTTGGTAGAGATCATTAAAAAATCGAACGCGGCAGAGGCTGCGGAAAGTAAATAGGCACTATCATGGTAAGGATGAGAACTATTTTAGACGTGGCGGATAACACGGGCGCCAGAAAGGCTTCGATGATAGGCGTTCTTGGCCGGGCCAACAGAAGGCACGCGAATGTAGGCGACATCATAACGTGCAACATAAAAGAGGCGACGCCTGATGCTATCGTCAAGAACCACGAAGTTGTAAAGGGCGTTATCGTGAGGACCGCGTTTTCTATCAGCAGGCCGGACGGCAGCCGCTTGAGATTCGACCGTAATGCGGTAGTCATTATAGATGATCAGTTGAACCCGAGAGGGACGAGAATATTCGGGCCGGTGGCCAGAGAGTTGCGCGATAAGAATTTTATGAAGATAATCTCGCTTGCGCCAGAGGTATTATAATGAAGAAGATAAGAAAAAACGATATGGTATATGTGTTAACAGGCAGGGACAACGGAAAGACGGGCAAAGTGTTCATGATCTCCGCGAAAAAAGACCGCGCGCTGGTGGAAGGTGTTAATTATGTAAAGAAACACGCCAGGAAGACCAAACAGGACCAGCAGGGTGGAATAGTCCAGAAGGAAAGTTCGATACACTTGTCGAATCTTGCGCTTTTCTGCAAAACTTGTTCCAAGCCTGCCCACGTCGGGATAAACATACTGGCGGACGGCACAAGGTCCAGATATTGCAAAAGATGCAAAGAGGTAATTTAATGGTTACGCCAAGACTTTTAGAGAGATACCGAAAAGAGATAACCGTAGAGATGATGAAGACGTTCGGTTATAAGAACAAGCTGGAGGTACCGAAGCTGCAGAAGATAGTGCTGAACGTGGGGCTCGGGGAAGCGACCCAGGATATAAAATTCCTGGAGAGCGCGCAAAATGAGCTCGCTATGATCACGGGCCAGAAACCGGTCACCACAAAAGCCAAAAAGGCCATTGCGAATTTCAAGATAAGAAAAGGTTCGCCCATCGGATGCAAAGTCACTTTAAGGCGCGGCAGGATGTATGAATTCCTGGACAGGCTGATCTCGGTCTCGATACCACGAATAAGAGATTTCAGGGGACTATCGCCGGCTTCGTTCGATCAGGGCGGCAGTTATTCATTCGGGCTGGACGAGCAGATGATATTCCCGGAGATAGATATGGATAAAGTTGCTAAGACCCACGGGATGGACATAACCATAGTTACCAACGCCAAGAACAAGAATGAGGCCTTCGAGCTTTTGCGTTTGATGGGAATGCCTTTTCAACACGAGAAAACATAGGCAAACAGGTAAAGGATAAGACATGGCGAAGACATCATTAATAGTAAAGCAGCAGAGGCCGGCCAAATTCAAAACCAGGCGATACAACAGGTGCAAGCTTTGCGGCAGGCCGCGTGGATTTATAAGACGGTTCCAGCTCTGCAGGATATGTTTCAGAGAACTGGCGTCTCGCGGAGAGATCCCGGGTGTTGTAAAGGCCAGCTGGTAATTTAAAAGACAGCGGATAGTGTTTAGAAAGAGAAGGAGAATAAATGGCAGTAACCGATCCGATAGCGGACATGCTTACAAGAATCAGGAACGCAAGTTTCGCCAAAAAGGATGTTGTTGAGTTGAAAAACTCGCGTCTTCTGGAAGAGGTTATGAAGATATTTAAAAAAGAAAATTTCATAGCCAACTATAAGCTTATAAAGGACACAAAGCAGGGTATCTTGAGGATCTATCTTAGATATTCGAAAGAGGGCGCGCCGGCTATATTGGGAATAAAACGCATATCGAAGCCGGGCTTAAGGATATACAAAAAATCGGATGAATTGCCGAAAGTTTATGGCGGGTTGGGCATAGCGATAATTTCAACATCGAAAGGTTTAATGACGGATAACGAGGCTCGCGAGAAGAAGATGGGCGGCGAAGTCCTCTGCTATACGTGGTAAGGATAAAATATGTCAAGGATAGGTAAGAAACCTTTAAAGATACCGGGCGGCGTTAAGGCTGCCATGTCCGGCAACACGATAAACATCGAAGGGCCGAAGGGCAAGCTTAGCTACGCAATGGATTCACGTTTTAAGATAGATATAAAGGATAATGTCCTGACAGTGACCCGCCCTTCTGATTCGAAGCAGGACAAGTCAACGCACGGTTTAATAAGAAGTCTCATTAATAATATGATGATCGGCGTTACGGATGGTTATAAGAAAGACCTTGAGATAACGGGCGTGGGATTCAAGGCGCAGGTGCAGGGTAAGGTGCTGAATATTCAGCTAAGCTTCACACACCCCATTAATTATAATATACCTGATGGCATAACGATAGAGACCCCAAAGCCTACTCAGATCATGATCAAAGGTATAGATAAGGCCAAAGTAGGTAAGGCTGCGGCTGATATCAGGGATTATTACAGGCCTGAACCTTATAAGGGCAAGGGCATAAAATACGTCGGTGAGCATGTAAGACGCAAGGCCGGTAAGGCAGTAGCTGGTGCTGCCGGCGGCGCATAAAAGGACTATTTTACTATGAAGAGATGGGTTAAGTTAGAAGGCAGGGAAAAAAGGCGCAGGTTGATGAGGGGAAAGATCAACGGTACTTCCGAGAGGCCGCGAATGAATGTCAGCAGGAGCATCAATAACCTGTTTGTGCAGGTAATAGATGATACTACCGGCAAGACTCTTATTTCGCTGTCAACATTATCGCCTGACCTGAAAGAGAAGATAAAAAAAGACGCAGGCAATGTCAAAGGCGCGGTCCTCTTAGGAAGCGCAGTGGCGGAATTATGTAAAAAGAAGAGCATAGAAAAAGTAGTCTTTGACAGGGCGGGTTATCTTTATCATGGCCGCGTAAAGGCGTTGGCGGAAGCAGCCCGAAAAGGCGGATTGAAATTCTAAAGAACGAGGGGTAAAAAATTGGCGCAAAATAATAACGATAATAAAGAGAAAGATATCAAAGAACCGAACAAAGAGGTTCCGGCAAAAGCTGAAGTCAGCGCAGAGGTAAAGGGCGCTGCAGCGCCGACAGGCGCAACCGCGGCTCCGACTACGGCCCCAGCTCCGGCAGCCCGTGAAGGGCAAAAGAGCAGGCGCCCGCAGCGTAGGGGGCCGGGTGGAGGTTTCGGTCAGCGTAAGGCTAGAAGCGTCGAAGAGGGCGGGTTCATCGAGAAAGTAGTCAGCATAAAGAGAGTGGCGAAAGTGGTAAAAGGCGGCCGCAGGTTCTCTTTTAATGCCTTGGTCGTTGCCGGTGACGGTAAAGGCACTGTGGGCATCGGATTCGGCAAGGCGAACGAAGTCGCAGAAGCCATAAGAAAAGGCCTGAACGACGCAAAAAAGAATTTCTTTAAAATACCTTTAAAAGGGACATCGATACCGCATGAGATCATAGGCCATTTCAAAGCCGCAGACGTCCTTTTGAAGCCGGCAGTTGAAGGAACCGGAGTAATAGCCGGCGGCGCGGTTAGGGCCATTTGCGAAGCAGGCGGCATAAAAGATATACTGACAAAGAGTCTTGGTTCGGATTCCGCATTGAATGTATTGAAAGCCGCTGTTGAAGGATTGAAAAAATTAAGATTGTCCCGCGAGACATACCAGGAAGAGGGCCCAAATAGTGAAGCTAAATGAAATAGGATTACCAGAGGGCGCAAATAGAAAGACGAAACGGCGCGGAAAAGGTTCCGGGTCAGGCCACGGGAAGAACTCATGCAGGGGCCGTAAAGGTGCGCTTCACCGGTCCGGCAGGACTACGCGTCCGGGATTTGAGGGCGGCCAGATGCAGCTCATAAGACGCATCCCGAAAAGAGGATTTAACGCGTTATTTAAAGACGGGACGCAGATCGTCAACGTAGAGGCGCTCAATAGATTTGCGGATAATACCGTTGTCGGCCCCGCGGAAATGAAAAAGGCAGGTCTTATCGGAAGCGAACAATTCCCGGTAAAGATCCTGGGTAAGGGGAAGCTGACAAAAGCCCTTATTATCAAGGCGCATAAATGTTCCGGCAGCGCAAAGAAATTGGTAGAAGCAGCCGGCGCTAAAATAGAATATCTGAAATAGATAGAAAGATACGATGCTCGAAGCTTTCGCAAATATCTTCAAAATACCGGACCTGAGAAAGAAGATACTTTTTACACTCATTCTGTTGGCGGTATACAGGATAGGGACTTACATACCGACGCCGGGCATCGACGGAGCAAAACTCGCGGACTATTTCGCGAAGCTCGCGCAGCAGCAGGGCGGAGCGCTCTTTGGCATAATGAACATGTTTTCCGGCGGCGCCATATCGAGATTGACAATATTTGCGCTCGGTATAATGCCATATATATCCGCATCTATCATATTGCAGCTTCTAACGGCAGTTATACCTGCCCTTGAGAAGATCGCAAAAGAAGGCGAAGCCGGCCATAAAAAGATAATACAATATACGCGGTACGGGACGATAATACTGTCGGTGATCCAATCATTCTTCATTGCGCTGTGGCTTGAGAATCTTTCGAGGACGCAGATGCTCGGGATAGTACAGTTCCCGGGATGGTCATTCAGGATACTGACCGTGATCACGCTGACGAGCGGTACGGCTTTCATAATGTGGCTCGGAGAACAGATACAGGAATACGGTATCGGCAACGGGATGTCGCTCATAATAACGGCCGGTATAATTTCCAGGATACCCGTAGCGCTGGCGCAATTAGGCGCGTTGCTTTCCTTGGCTGCTCCGGAAAAAGCACAGCTTGAACCGGCTACACTGATACTTATGCTGGTAATGCTTATCGCGGTCGTCGTTGCGGTTATAGTTGTAACGCAAGGCCAAAGGAAAATACCTATACAGTATGCAAAACGTATCGTGGGCCGGAAAGTGTATGGCGGCCAATCGACGTTCTTACCGCTTCGCGTGAACCAGGCCGGAGTTATCCCGATAATATTCGCGCAGAGCATAATATTGTTCCCGGCGACCATAGCCGGGTTTATCCCGAACAAGGGATTTCAGGCTTTTGCGCACGCCCTTACGCGCGGCGAATGGGTATATAATAGCATATACGCTCTCTTGATAATGTTCTTCGCCTATTTTTATACAGCAATAACTTTTAATCCGGTCGACATAGCGGACAATATGAAGAAGTACGGCGGGTTTGTTCCCGGCATACGCCCGGGAAGGCAGACGGCCGAATATCTCGATTTTATAATGACGCGCATAACTTTCCCTGGCGCGATATTCCTGGCCATCATAGCGGTCCTGCCGAGCCTGATATCGGGCTGGCTTAAGATACCGTATCTTGTGGCAAGTTTCTTCGGCGGGACAGGGCTCCTTATCATCGTCGGAGTTATGCTCGACACTATGAAGCAGATAGAATCGCACCTTCTCATGAGACATTACGAAGGGTTCATGAAAAAAGGCAAGCTCAAGGCGAGGATCTCGTAAATGAAACTTGTGCTATTGGGGCCTCCCGGAGCGGGCAAAGGGACGCAGAGTGTAGTTCTTTCTAAACAATATAAGATACCGCATATCTCTACCGGCGATATATTAAGAGAAGCCGTTAAGGCGGGGTTGCCGCTTGGGATAAAAGCGAAGTCCTTTATGGACAAAGGCGAGCTTGTTCCCGACGAGGTAGTGACGGGCATAGTCGTTGAAAGGCTGAAGAAGCCCGATGTGCAAAAAGGTTATATACTTGACGGTTTCCCGAGGACGCTCAAACAGGCTGAAGACCTCGACAAGGCGCTTGCCGGGATGTCTTCAGGCATCGATATGGCGGTCTATTTCGAAACATCGGTAAAGACAGCCATTGAAAGATTATGCGGCAGGAGAGTATGTAAGTCCTGCGGATTTAATTATCACGTAAAGAATATCCCTCCGAAGAAGGAAGGGGTATGTGATAAGTGCGGCGGCGTATTATTCCAGCGTCCGGACGATAATGAAAAGACCGTGATGAACCGCCTTAAAGTGTATGAAGACCAGACGAAGCCGCTGATAGCGTATTATACGAAAAAAGGTTTACTGAAAAAGGTGTCGGGAGATCTTGGAGTGAACGAATTATTTAAAGTTCTTTCTAATACATTCTCCGACGCCAAAATTGCATGATCGTCTTAAGAAGCGATGATGAAATAAGATTGATCCGTCAGGCCGGCAGCATATTGGCCGAGGCGCTGGAGAAGCTGAAGAGAAGCGTAAAGCCGGGCGTGCGGACCAAAGACCTGGATGCGATCGCCAGAGACGAGATAATAAAACGCGGCGGCTATCCGGCGTTCAAAGATTATAAAGGTTTTCCTGCGAATATATGTGTCTCGATAAATGAGGCTGTAGTTCATGGGATACCTTCGAATAGAAAAATAAAAGACGGCGATATAGTTTCGATAGATATAGGTGTTAAGTTCAAAGATTATTTCGCGGATGCGGCAATAACCGTCGCCGCGGGCCGGATAAGCGATACGGCCCAAAAATTGATAGATGTAACCGAAAAAGCTCTTTATATAGGTATCGAGAACGCGCTGTCGGGCAATAGGATCTCTGACGTATCGAATAGTATCCAAGCGCATGTCGAATCGAACGGTTTCAGCGTGGTCAGGGCGCTGGTTGGCCACGGGATAGGTGCAAGGCTACACGAAGAGCCGGAGGTGCCGAATTACGGCCGGCCGGGAACAGGTCCGAAGATAGAACCGGGAATGGTATTGGCGATAGAGCCGATGGTGAATGAGGGGGCGTTCGATGTGGAAACCCTCGAAGACGGCTGGACGACAATTACGAAAGACAGGTCGCTGTCGGCGCATTTCGAGCATACGATTGCCGTTCGAGAAGAGAAAGCGGAGATATTGACGCTATTATGAGCCCAAAAGAAGAAGCGATAACGGTTGAAGGAAAAGTGCTGGAAACGCTGCCTAACGCAATGTTCAGGGTAGAATTAGCGAACGGCCATAAAGTGCTGGCGCATGTTTCCGGTAAAATGAGGATGAATTTCATAAGGATTCTTCCGGGAGATTCCGTAACGTTGGAGCTTTCACCGTACGACCTGTCGCGCGGAAGAATAGTTCGGAGAGAAAAATAATATGAAAGTTAGATCAAGTATACGCAAGATCTGCCCTAAGTGTAAAGTAGTCAGGCGCAAGGGCACGCTTATGATAATTTGCGCGAATCCTAAACACAAGCAAAGACAAGGGTAAAGAGGAGGTTTGAAGTGCCGAGAATAGTTGGCGTTGATATTCCGAAGGAAAAGAGGGTCGAAGTAGCCCTGATGTACATCTATGGCATCGGCAGAAGCCTGTCTAATAAGGTTTTGAAGATGGCCAATATAAATCCGGACAAAAGGGCGAAGGACCTGACTGAAGAGGAAGTGGCCAGGATATCTACCATAATACAGAAGGATTATAAAGTTGAGGGCGACCTGAGAAGAGAGATATCGGCCAATATAAAAAGATATATAGACATAGGTTCGTACAGGGGATTCAGGCACCGGAGAGGGTTACCTGTGCGCGGGCAGCGGACCAAAACGAACGCCAGGACCAGAAAAGGCCCAAGGAAGACGGTCGGCGTAATAAGACAAAAAGCAGAAAGGGCACCGGCGAAAGACAGTGGAACAGAAAAAAAGTAATCCGAAAGTAAAGAAAGCTAAAAAACAGATCAAGGCCCCCTCGAGCGGCATAGCTCACATCCTGGCCACGTTCAATAACACCATAGTTACGATAGCGGACAGAGAGGGCAACACCATAACGTGGGCGTCGACCGGAAGCTCAGGTTTTAAAGGGTCTAAGAAGTCGACTCCTTTCGCGGCCGGAATAGCCGCGGAAAACGCGGCGCGAAAAGCCGCGGAGCGCGGCGTCAAAGAGGTAGAGGTTTATGTAAAAGGGCCGGGCGCCGGCAGAGAGTCGGCGATAAGGTCTATTCAGGCTGCAGGGCTGGCGATCAGGTCTATTCGGGACGTGACTCCCATACCTCATAACGGCTGCCGTCCGCAGAAGCGAAGGAGAGTGTAATGGCGAGGAATACTGGTCCATCATGCAGGCTTTGCCGTAGAGAAGGCATCAAATTGTTCCTGAAGGGTCCCAGGTGCGTCGGCGATAAATGCGCCGTTGCGAAGAGGGCATACCCGCCGGGTCAGCACGGGCAAATGCGTAAAAAAGAATCCAACTATGGCATTCAGCTCAGAGAGAAGCAGAAGGTAAAGAGGATATATGGCCTCCTGGAAAGACAGTTTAAACATACTTTCAGAATAGCGGAGCGATCCAAGGGCGTAACGGGATTGACGCTATTGCAGTTACTTGAAAGAAGACTTGATAATTTAGTCTTCAGGGCAAATTTTGCCAGTTCACGGTCCGAGGCCAGGCAGTTAGTTCAGCACGGGTCCGTTTATGTAAATAGCAGGCGGGTAGACATACCGTCTTACACGACGAAGTCCGGCGATGAGATTGTCGTAAAGGTGAAAGATGCTCCGGCCAAGAGACTCGCGGAGACGCACGAGTCGCTGAAAGACAGGCTTATTCCGAAATGGATCGAAGTTGATGTCAAAGGCCTTAAGGTCAAAATAACCGCTTTGCCGTCAAGAGAAGACGTGGGATTCCCGATCCAGGAACAGCTCATTGTCGAATTATATTCCAAATAGCAGTAAAGATCCTTCGGTTGCTCCTATTTGTCGCAACCTCAGGATTAAATTTACATCGTAAATTTAAGGAGATTGATATATGGGAATAAGCATGAAGAATTTTGAAATGCCGAAGAAGCTCGTGCTGGACGATTCGAGCTATACGCCTACATACGGCAAATTTGTTGCGGAGCCTTTTGAGCGCGGTTATGGCGTTACTATAGGGAACGGCATAAGAAGGGTACTTATCTCTTCCATAGAAGGCACGGCCGTCACCTCTATAAAGATCACGGGCGTAAGCCACGAATTTTCCGCTATACCGGGCGTTGTCGAAGATGTTCCGCAGATAATACTTAATATCAAAAAACTGATATTAAAATCGCATTTCAAGACTCCCAAGGCGATGTTCATCGATGTAGACAAGAAAGGCGAAATAAAGGCCAAGGATATCAAGACCGACGAGACCGTAGAGATAGTAAACCCGGATCTTCACATAGCTACGCTGACGAAAAACGTCAGGTTCCAGGTGGAGATGGAAGTGGCGCGCGGAAGAGGCTATGTGCCGGCGGAGAGGAACAAACGTGAAGGCCAGCCGATAGGCGTCGTAGCCATAGATTCGATCTTCACGCCCGTTAAAAAAGTGAATTTTTACGTCGAGAACACAAGGGTCGGGCAGATAACCGATTACGATAAGTTGATCCTTGAAGTATCTACCAACGGTTCGATAGAGCCTAAAGAGGCGCTGCTTTACGCATCGAATATCCTGCAAAGGCACCTGGATATATTCGTAGGGTTCGGCAAACTGCCCGAGGAAGAAGAGGTCGCCGAGGAAAGCGAAGAACAGAAGCAGATGAGGGAAAAACTCAAGATGCCCATATCCGAATTGGAGCTTTCGGTCAGAAGTTCGAATTGCCTGAGAGAGGCCAAGATCAAAACGATCGGGGACTTAGTTTCCAAGACAGAGCTCGAGATGCTGAAATTCAGGAATTTCGGGAAAAAGTCCCTTGCTGAGATCAATAAGATCCTGGTCACTATGGGGCTGTCGCTCGGCATGAAATTGGAAGCCGAGAAGAAAAAGAAAGAAGAGTAAAGGTTATATGAGACACCGTAAAAGTCGCTCAAAGCTCAGCATGATGACCGCGCATAGGAATGCTTTTATGCGCAATACAGTCAAGAACTTGTTCAAATATCAGAAGATCACTATAATCTTAGCGCGGGCCAAGGAAGTAAGGCGGCTTGCTGAAAAATTGATAACACTTAGTAAAGATGACACCGTATTTGCCAGGCGCCGGGCATATTCAGTACTTGCCGACAGAGACCTTGTGGGAAAGCTTTTTAAGGAGATATCTCCGCTTTTTAAAGAAAGAACGAGCGGGTTTACGCGCATAATACCTATTGGTTTCAGGCGCGGAGACGGCGCAAGCCTTTGCATATTGGAACTTACGGAGAAGAAGATCGTCGAAAAGAAAGCGAAGGCGAAAAAAGAGAAGGCAAAAGAGGAGCCGGCCAAGGCCGCAGCGGAAAAGCTCTCGAAGGCCGAAGTCAGCAAAGAAGCGAAAAAAGAAGAACATAAGAAAGAAGTCCATGGCGAAGAGACTAAAATAAAGGCCATACCGAAATCAAAACCGACTGTTGCCGAAGAGAAGAGAACTGAGAAAGCCAGAAGCGAAGACAAGAAGGCATCTCAGCAGCGCGGTTTTATGAAGAACCTGCGCGGCCTATTCCGCAAGCGCGGAGACAGGTAACGCGGTAAAAAGAGCAATTCGAAAGCCCCTTGGCTCGAAACCAGGGGGCTTTTTATTTTCTTGTGCTCTCGTGGCAGAATGTGCTGTGTCGNNGCCCTGTTCACCACATCGCCACATCACATTCCTGAGGATTAAGAAAATTCTCACCCGGGTGGGAATTTAGAGGGTCACAAAAGTTCCGCCATCTGACGGAGCGAAAAAATCCAAAGAGCCGTTCGCAGAATCATTTTGCGATGGACTGGACTTGTGCGAACGTAACGAGGATTAGGTTTGGCGGCAGGACCCGAAAAATTTTTTCAAAGCATTAATCCTGCCGGAAGCCGATCTTGCGCTTGGGCGGCTCAGGAGGCGACATGAGTTGGCGGATCGCCTCGAAGATAGTGCCGATATCCGCATCGTGTTTTTCGATCTTCAGTTCCAACTCCTTAAGCTTATGGGCAAGCTCCTTGTGAGTAGCAATGATTGTCTTTAATTTAACGAATGCCCGCATGATGGCTATGTTGACATGTATGGCTCTTTTGCTGTGTAAAACACTTGAAAGCATGGCTACTCCTTGCTCTGTAAATGCGTAAGGCATCTTGCGAACGCCACCCCAACTTGATATTCCAAAATGGAATATCAAGTTTTTAATCTCTTCCTGGGTAAGTTGAAACATAAAATCTGCCGGGAATCGGTCAATATTACGTTTTACAGCCTTGTTTAAGTTAAAAGTCTCTACGCCATAGAGTTTGGCTAAATCCCGATCCAGCATTACTCTATGTCCTCTGATCATTAAAATTTTGCTTTCAATAATCTCCTGCGGCACCAATTCCTTCATAATATCCTCCTTTTTAGGCGTAATTGCCCTCATATATAAAGACGCTAAAAATGGCAAAATTATTGCAATTATTTTAAAATATTTCGTATTTTCGCTTGAGATTTGGCTATTTTGTATTATAATATATATCTTGATATAACCACACGAGGAGCAGCATGAAACTGGCAGACAGGGTATCAGGCATTGCGGAATCGGTCACGCTTGGCATAACTTCCAGGGCAAAAAAGATGGTCAAGGAGGGCATTGACGTCGTAAGTTTTGCCGCAGGCGAGCCTGATTTTGATACACCGATTCACATAAAGGACGCGGCTATTAAAGCGATAAATGACGGTTTTACCAAGTATACTCCTGCAAGCGGGATGCCCGGTCTTAAGGATGCTATCACCGCAAAGTTCAAAAAGGATAACGGCCTCACCTATGCTTCCGAACAGATCGTTGTGTCGAACGGCGCAAAGCATTCGCTATACAACATATTTCAAGCGCTATGCCAGAAGGGTGACGAGGTTATAATACCCGCACCGTATTGGCTCAGTTACCCGGCCATGGTGAATCTGGCTGAAGCAAAGAGCGTATTCGTCAATACGAAACAGAATAATAATTTTAAGGTAACCGGAAAAGAACTCGAATCGAAGATAACCAATAAGACAAAATGTTTTGTATTGAACAGCCCGTCAAACCCGACCGGCTCAGTCTATGGCCCGGAAGAGTTGAAGGTTATCGCCGCATTAGCCGTAAAGCATGACTTTTTTGTCATAAGTGACGAGATCTATGAAAAGCTTATTTATGGCAATATGAAACACATTTCGATAGCCTCCCTCGGCAAAGACATATACGACCACACCGTCACCGTGAACGGCGTATCGAAAAGTTATTCCATGACCGGATGGAGGATAGGTTATGCGGCAGGTCCTCTTGAGGTGATGAAGGCGATATCGAACCTGCAGAGCCATGCGGCGTCGAACCCATCTTCCATAAGCCAGAAGGCCGCACTGGCAGCTTTGACAGAGGGTCAGGGCTGTGTTGGCGAAATGAGGGCGGAATTAGAAAAAAGGCGCGATCTGATGGTCTCGCGGATAAGCGGCATGAAAAAGATATCGTGTGTAAAGCCGGAAGGCGCGTTCTATGTTTTTTGCGACATATCGAAACTCGGCCTTGATTCAACTGTATTGGCCAACAGGCTTCTGGACGAAGCGAAAGTCGCTGTCATACCCGGAGGCCCTTTCGGCGCGGACTCATTCATAAGGTTTAGTTTCGCGACCAGCGCGGAAGCTATAAAAAAGGGCATGGACAGAATAGAGGAATGGATAAACAAAAATGGGTAAGACGATAGCCGAAAAGATATTATCTGATCATTCCGGGCAGGATCTGCGGGCGGGAGATATTGCCGTATGCGATGTCGATTTCTGCTTTGGTCAGGACGGGACCAGCTCCATTATAATAGACAGCTTCAAGAAGCTCGGTGTAAAACAGGCATTCGACAAATCAAAATTTTACATGATAATCGACCATAGCGCGCCGAGCCCGAATATCGGCGTCTCGACCATCCACAAGAAGATGCGCGATTTTGCCAAATTGCTCGATGTCGGGATGTACGATATCGGATGCGGAGTGTGCCATCAACTCGTCCCGCAGAAAGGGCATGTCACCTGCGGCGACCTCGTCCTTGGCGCGGATTCGCACACGTGCACATACGGGGCGATAAACGTATTTTCAACAGGCGTCGGATCGACGGACCTTGCCATAACCCTTGCCAGCGGCAAGAACTGGTTCAGGGTGCCGGAGACGATAAAGGTCATCGTTACCGGAAAGCTGCCGAAAGGGGTCTATTCCAAGGACGTGATACTGTGCATAATAAAAGACATAGGCTCGAACGGCGCTACCTATAAAGCCGTCGAGTTTTACGGCGATACGATATCCGCCATGAGCGTTGACGCGCGTTTTACCATCTCTAATATGGCTGTCGAAATAGGCGCGAAGATCGGCATAATGGAAGCGGACGCCAAAGTATTAAAATGGGTCGCGGAACATTCTACTAAAGAGCCGAATCCCGTAAAAGCAGATCTTAACGCGAGATATGTAGCTGTAAAAAAATATGACGTTTCGAAGCTGTCTCCTCAGGTTGCCAAGCCGCATGCGGTCGATAATGTCTCGAACGTAGAAGAACTTTCCGGAGTCAAAATAGACCAGGCATTTTTGGGCACGTGCACGAACGGGAGGCTTGAGGATCTCGAGATAGCGGCAACGATCTTGAAAGGGAAACCCGTCCATCCGGATGTGAGATTTGTTATCGCTCCGGCTTCGAAAGAAATATTCCTGCAGGCTTCCAAAAAAGGTTTGGTAGAAACTTTTGTAAAATCAGGATGCAGCGTTCTTGGGCCAGGCTGTGGCCCCTGTGTCGGAACGCATAATGGTGTCCTGGCCGACGGAGAGGTGGCAATATCTACCGCAAACAGGAATTTCAAGGGCAGGATGGGTAATCCCAATTCGTTCATTTATCTTGCCAGCCCCGCAACGGTCGCCGCATCGGCTCTGGCAGGCAGGATAGCTGACCCGCGGGAATTCAAAAAGAGATTATAAAATATGAAACATTTTGCGCGCAGGCTGAAGGCCCAGGACAATATAAACACCGACTATGTTATTTCGGGCCGGTACAAATTCAAGATCCAGGACCCGGATGAACTTGCAAAACACATATTTGAGGATATCGATCCCGCTTTTGCCGCCAGGGTCCAGAAGGGCGACGTGCTGGTTGCCGGGGAGAATTTCGGCTGCGGCTCATCGCGCGAACAGGCGCCTCAATCGTTGAAACAGGCAGGTTTTTTCGCTATCGCGGCCAAAAGTTTTGCGAGGATATTTTACAGGAATGCGTTCAATATAGGTCTATTGCTGGTCGAATGCGACACCTCCTTTATCGATGACGGGGACGAGCTGGAACTCGACATCGGAAAAGGGAAGCTTAAAGATAGATCGAAAGGGCTTGTGCTGGATATAAAACCGGTACCGATGGTAATGAAGAAGTTGCTTGAGGACGGCGGGGTTGTAGAACATTTCAAGAAGCATGGAGGGTTTAAGTTTGAGTAAATATAGAATTACACTGATACCGGGGGATGGGACAGGGCCGGAACTCGCAGAGGCGGCTAAAAGATGCGTTGATGCCCTCGGCCTTGATATATCATGGGAGATCAAGTCGGCCGGCCAGGACGCGATAGAAAAATATAAAACACCGCTTCCGGACGATACTCTCGAATCCATAAGAAAGAACAAGGTCGCTTTGAAAGGGCCTATCACAACGCCTATAGGGACCGGTTTCAGGAGTGTCAATGTCGAATTACGCAAGAGGCTGGACCTGTACGCGTGCCTGCGGCCATGCAAATCATATAAAGGCGTTCGTTCGAAATACGCTGACATAGACATTGTGATCGTCAGAGAAAATACCGAGGATCTGTATGCGGGTATAGAATTCGAAAAAGGGACTAATGACGTAAAGAAAGTTATAGCTCTTTGTGAAGAATTGACCAAAAAAAAGATCAGGCCGGATTCGGCTATCAGCATAAAACCTATATCGGTCGAAGGCACAAGGCGGATCGTCAAATACGCTTTTGAATACGCGCTCAAGCATAACAGGAAAAAGGTCACAGCTGTCCATAAGGCCAACATAATGAAATTCACGGACGGGTTATTCCTTGAAACGGCAAGAGAAGTGGCGAAAGCTTACGACGGCAGGGTCCAGTTCGAGGATAGGATAGTCGACAATATGTGCATGCAGCTTGTCCAGAAGCCGGAAGATTATGACGTCCTTGTTCTGCCCAACCTTTATGGAGACATTATATCCGACCTGGCTGCCGGCCTGATAGGAGGGCTCGGCGTTGCGCCCGGCGCGAATATCGGTGAAACTTGCGCTGTTTTTGAGCCTACGCATGGTAGCGCGCCGAAATACAAGGGCATGAACAAAGTGAACCCAGGCGCTATCATACTGTCATCCGTTCTCATGTTGCGGCATCTGGGCGAAGACGCCCAGGCGGACCGCCTGGAGAAAGCTTTTGCGGCTATCGTCGAAGAGGGTAAGTATGTTACCTACGACATGAAGAAAGACAGGCTTGATAAGACAGCGGTCGGCACAAGCCAGATGGCCGATGCAATAATAGCGCGCATTAAAAAGAGCAAATAGATGGCTAAAAAAGTATCCATAATAGGCGCCGGCGCAGTCGGTGCGACGCTCGCGCATAGAGTGCTGGAAAGCGCTTTGGCAGACGTTGTTTTGGTTGATATATCAAAAAATATAGCTTGCGCAAAAGCGCTCGACCTCTCGGACGCCTCGCCTATAGTAGGGCATGAGCGCAGCATAATAGGTACAGACGATTATGGCCTCATAAGATCCTCCGACATAGTAGTCATAACGGCCGGTTTTCCCAGAAAACCGGGAATGACGCGCGAAGAGCTTGTTTCTAAGAACGCGAGCATAATAAAAGACGTTTCGTTGAACGTGAAACGTCATGCCCCGGATTCGATCGTAATAGTCGTCACAAACCCGCTTGACATAATGACTTACCATAGCCTTAAAACGACCGGTTTTAAGCGTGAAAAAGTTTTTGGGATGGCGGGCGTATTGGATTCGTCTCGCTTTGTCTACCTGATAGCGGATGAGCTTAAGGTCGCGCGCTCATCTGTCAAGACATACATGCTCGGAAGCCATGGCGATACGATGGTACCGATCATTTCAAAGACGTGCGTCGGAGGGAAACCCATCCGTGACTTGATCTCGAAAGAGAAGCTCGATGCTATAGTGAAACGAACCTGTGACCGCGGCGCTGAAATAGTCACGCTCCTGGGCTCAGGTAGCGCCTATTATTCGCCCAGCGCAGCCGTTTTTAAAATGATAGATGCCATATTAAACGATAAAAAAGAGGAACTTGTTGTTTCGGCATATTTAAAAGGAGAGTACGGCCTCGACGATGTATGTATAGGGGTGCCTTGCAGTATAGGAGGAACAGGTATCGCCGGTATAGTGCAGCTCGACATGTCCGAAGATGAATCAAAAAATTTCTTAAGATCAGCGCAGGCGATAAAGAATTCCATAAAAATTTTATGACCATAGCCCAAAACTATGATCTCGCCATTATAGGTTCAGGGCCGGGAGGATATGTAGCCGGCCTGTACGCCTCCCGCTGTAAATTGAAGGTTTGCGTAATAGAAAGAGATCTCACGGGCGGCACATGCCTTAACAGAGGCTGCATACCCACCAAATCACTCATCAACTCTTCCTCGATAATTTCTACGATAAAAGGTTCGTCCGTTCATGGCGTCATCGTTGATTCTTACAAGACCGATTTTGTAAAGATGATGTCAAGGAAGGAAGAAGTCGTTTTACGGCTCAGGACAGGCATCGAGACTTTGTTTAGGGCCAGCCACGTCGATTTGCTAAGAGGGCAGGCCATTTTGTCGGGGCCTGACGTTATAAATATCGAAGGCATAGGCGCGGTCAGCGCAAGAAACATTATTATTGCCTCCGGCTCACGCGTTGCGAACCTTCCGAATATAAAGATCGATGAGATAGATGTTCTCTCCAGCGACGGGATCCTTAATATTAAAGCCGTGCCCAAAAGCATCGTCGTGGTGGGCGGTGGCGTCATAGGTTGTGAATTTGCTTCTCTGTTTAATATTCTCGGCTCTAAGGTGACAATAATCGAGCTTTTGGACCGGCTCATACCAACTCAATCCAGGGAGGCATCGAAAAAGCTGGAGATCTTGTTCAAGAAAAGGGGCATAGAGATATATACTTTATCCAAAGTTGAAAATATCACGCGTGAAAAGTCTTTAAAGGTTAATATTGAAGGCGGAAAGAGCATCGAGGCAGAAAAAGTTTTAGTGTCTGTAGGAAGGATGCCTAATACAGACGGGCTGGGCTTAGAAGGGATCGGCATAAAAACGGAAAAGAATAGAGTGATGGTCGATGACTATTTGCGGACAGGCGCGAAAAACATATATGCCATCGGGGATTGCGTCAAAGGGCCGATGCTGGCGCATAAAGCATCGTATGACGGGATCCTTGCCTGCGATAATATCCTGGGCAGGAATAGGATTTGCGATTATTCCAACATACCGAACTGCATCTGGACCGATCCCGAGATAGCGAGCGTTGGTTTAGCCGAAGAGGACGCCAGGGCCGAATATCCTGATGCGCGTATAGCCAAATTCCCGTACCTTGCTTCAGGCAAGGCATATCTGGAAGGCAAGACTGAAGGGTTCGCTAAGATAATAGGAGATCCTAAGGGAAATATTTTAGGCGTAGAGATATTCGGCAAAGGAGCCTGCGATCTTATCGGCGAAGCTACTCTTGCAAAGACCGCAGGCGTTACTATAGAAGAATGGGCGCAGGTCACCCATGGCCATCCGACGCTTTCGGAGATATTGCAGGAGGCCGCTCACGTATTTTGCGGCACGCCGATCCATGGTATTTAAATTACCCCGCCCACGATACAGGAGGCGGGGCAAGTAAATGATAATCGATCTTGGTATCATGGATTACGAAGAGTCTTACAGGACGCAGAAGGAATTTGTGCGTCTGCGTAAACTCGGCGAGATCGAAGACAGCTTTATATTGGCGGAACATTACCCGGTATTTACTATAGGCAGAACCGGATCGATAGATAATTTGCTCGAAAATGAATCGGCCTTGTCCGAAAAAGGCATAAAAGTTCTGCGTGTTGACCGCGGCGGCGACATAACATTTCACGGGCCGGGACAACTTGTAATTTATCCGGTAATAGACTTAAAGAAACGCGGAAGCGATTTGCACCGCTACCTTCGCGACCTCGAACAGTTCATAATAGGGCTGCTGAAAGAATTTGCGGTGTTCGGGGAGCGAGCGCCCGGGAAAACAGGCGTCTGGGTACACGGTAAAAAGATCGCGTCAATAGGGATAGCCGCGAGTAACTGGATAACGTTCCACGGTTTATGCCTTAACGTCAGCCCGGACGTGAGCTTTTTTTCGATGATAAACCCTTGCGGCATGAAGGGCGTAGAGATGACGTCGGTCTCCGGGGTTTTAGGGCGGACTGTAACGATGAACGCGGTAAAAGAAAAGGCGATCGGTCTGATAAATGCAAACGCCGTATTGGCTTAAAAAACGCATTACTCTAAATGATGAGCTGCTCCAGACGAAGCGGATATTGTCAGAGTTAGGCATAAACACGGTTTGCGAGTCGAGCCTTTGCCCGAACCTGAATGAATGTTTTTCACGCAAAACGGTGACCTTTATGATACTGGGAAGGTCCTGCACAAGGGGCTGCAGATTCTGCCGCGTTGAAAGATCAACGCCGGCCGGCATTGATATGAATGAGCCGGAAAGGATCGTTGAGGCCGTCAGGCGGCTTGGCCTGAAATATATCGTCATAACTTCCGTAACGCGGGATGACCTGAAAGACGGCGGAGCCGGCCAATTCGTAAAGACTATAGAAGCCATAAAAGCATCTTTCGCGGGAATTAAGATAGAAGTGCTCATTCCCGATCTTAAAGGGGACCTGCCCGCTGTAACGAAAGTATTGAAAGCAAGTCCGGACGTTTTTAGCCACAATATCGAGACTGTCCATAGGCTGTACCCGGCACTCAGGCCCGAGGCTGATTATGATAGATCGCTTGCAGTATTGGAATACGCAAAAAAAATATCCCCGGGACAAATGACAAAGACCGCATTAATGGTTGGCCTGGGAGAAACGGAGAACGAAGTGCTGGAGGCGATGAAAGATATACGCCGGACAGGGTGTGATGTCTTGGTGATCGGCCAGTATTTACGCCCTTCGGCCGCGAATGCCGCCGTTAACAGATTTGTAACGCCGGAAGAATTCGGCCGTTACAAACAGGCAGGGGAAGGGCTTGGTTTCGGCCATGTCGAGGCAGGGCCGTTTGTAAGAAGCTCTTATGCCGCAGACGCTATTTTTAAACACATGGAGGAGAAAGATCATGACAGATGTTACTCTGCCGCCGTTAGCTGAAGGCGTTGATAAAGCAGGCGTCTCATACTGGCACCGCGCCGTGGGAGATAACGTGAAAGAGGGTGAAGATATTGTTGAGCTTGTTACCGATAAGGCTACCTTTAATATGCCTGCGCCGGTTTCAGGCGTTTTGAAAGAGATACTTGTGCCTGAGGGTGAAGAGGCCAGGGTAGGCCAGGTTATCGCAAAGATAGAATGAACATGGGATCTAAAAAGGTACTCTTACTCTACATATCCGAACACTCGGGTCATCACTGCGCAACCTTGGCCATAGAGCGCGCGCTGCAAGGGCTCGATCCTTCTATCCGTACTATGAATATAAATTCGTTCAATTATACTAACCCGATCCTCGAAAAGATTATAAATAGGGCATATATGGGCGTCGTAAAGAGGACGCCGGAGATATGGGATTATCTCTACGATAATCCCAGTGTGCTCAAGAATACCCAAAAGCTGCGGGAGATCATACACAAGTTCAATACGGGCAAATTAAATGTGTTGCTCGATGACTTTAAACCTGATGCGATCGTATGCACGCAGGCATTTCCGTGCGGCATGATCGCCGATTATAAAAAAAGCTTTTCGCTCGACATTCCGTTATTCGGCGTCCTGACCGATTACGCGCCGCATTCCTACTGGATATATAATAATGTGGATGCATACATAGTGCCATCCGAAGAGGCCGGACGTAAATT
The DNA here is from genome assembly GCA_003142795.1 of Candidatus Omnitrophota bacterium. Classification (GTDB taxonomy): domain Bacteria; phylum Omnitrophota; class Gorgyraeia; order 2-01-FULL-45-10; family 2-01-FULL-45-10; genus FEN-1320. The sequence continues at coordinate 4,637 of PLNN01000018.1, read as the reverse complement.
GATCGATGATGGCATAGATCCGGCAAAGGTGAACGTCTTCGGCATCCCGATAGATCCAAAATTCCGCACGAGCGTTAACCGGGACAGCGTCTTCAAGAAATTATCTCTCGACAGCCGCTTGCCGTGTCTTTTGATCATGGGCGGGACGCAAGGGCTCGGCCCTATAAAAGAAGTGGTGAGGCTGGTGGACAGGTTGAGCGCCGACGTACAGATCATTGTTGCGGCGGGGACCAACAAAAGGCTTTACAGCTGGCTTAAATCCCGGCATTTTAATAAAAAATTCTTGGCTTTTTCCTATGCGGATAATATGGACGAACTGATGCAGATAGCGACTGTTGTGATAACAAAACCCGGCGGGATAACTACCGCCGAAGCACTTACCAAAGGAGTGCCGATGCTCATAGTCAATCCTTTACCGGGCCAGGAAGCAATGAATACCAAGTTCCTGCTGAGCGAAGGCGTTGCCGTAAAGGCGGAGTGTCCGCACGATGTGCCGGTGATCCTTGAAGAATTATTGTACAATTATGATAAATTGAACGTTATGAGGCGCAAGGCGCTCTCTCTGTCAAAACCGGATAGCGCGATAAACATAGCAAAACTTATTTTGGAGCGCGTAGGAAAATGATCTTGTATTATTTATATAGAGTATCAGCTTTTGTGGCGCTTGTCGTGCCTTTAAAAGTTTCTTATTTTTTTGCATATCTAATAGCCTGTATATGCCATCGTATCTACGGGGATTCCAGAGAAGCCGTTTACTCTAATTTAAAAGTGGTGATGGGCGGTTCATACGACGATAAAAAATTGAGATCGATGACAAAGAAAGTCTTTATCAATTTTGCGAAGTATCTCGTTGATTTTTTCAGGTTCTCGATCATGGATGCGGAGTACATAAAAAAATTCGTAAAGGTCGAAGGATTGAGCTATATTGACGCGGCACGGTCAAAAGGTAAGGGTGTAATACTGCTATCCGCGCACATCGGCAACTGGGAGCTGGGCGGGCTTGTTATGGCGCGCCTGCGCTCTCCGGTGAGCGCGGTCGTGCTTGCGCATAAGAATAAGAAGATAAACGATTTTTTTACCAAACAACGGCTGGTCGCTAATTTTAAACCTATTGAAATCGGCATGGCGCTCAGAGAATGCTTTTCCGTGCTTAAAAATAACGGCCTGTTGGCGCTTTTAGGCGACAGGGATTTTTCTAAAAGCGGTATACATACGGAGTTCTTCGGCAAACCGGCGCTCATCCCGAAAGGGCCGGCAGTGTTCAGCTGCCGGCTGGGCTCGGCTATTGTGCCGGTATTTATGATAAGAGAACAGGACGATACCTTCCGGCTGATCATCGAAAAGCCGATCTATCCGGACGGATCCACGTGCGAAGAGGAATCTATAAAAAAAATCATGAAAGAATATTCGGCCGTGATAGAGTCGTTCGTCGGTCGTTATCCGGACCAATGGTACATGTTCAGGAAGGCGTGGAATGGTCATGCAGGATAATATCTGCATTCTCATCCCGTCTTATAACGAGGCCAGGACAATAGGCGGCATCGTTAAGGATCTGCACGCCAGGCATCTGGACGTGTATGTGGTCGATGATGGGTCGACCGATGAAACCGCCTCTAAGGCCAGGGATGAAGGGGCGACGGTCATTGTGCATAAAAAAAATATGGGGAAGGGCGCATCGCTCATAGAAGGTTTTCAATATATATTGAAAAAGAATTTTGGCGCGATAATCGTTATGGACGGCGACCGCCAGCACCGCGTTGAAGATATAGAGGTTTTTTTAAAAGAATTCGCCGAGACGGGCGCGGATATCATAATCGGGAATCGTATGCTGGATATTTCTTCGATGCCTTATATAAGGATACTGACGAACAAATTCATGTCAGGGCTGATATCCCGCATAACCGGCCAACTCATTCCTGATACTCAGTGCGGGTTCCGGCTCATAAAGAGCGAAGTGCTCCGGAGCGTACAGTTAAGGTCGCTGCATTATGATATCGAATCCGAGCTTATCATAAAGGCGGCGCGGCAGGGATTTAAAATAGGATCTGTTCCGATAAAGACGGTGTATCAGGGCGAAGTAAGCAGGATAAACCCCGTTGTAGATACGCTCAGGTTTATCTGGCTGATGGTTAGGTTGTCATTGAAAAGGTAAATGGTGTAAAAATGGAAGACGCCGTCCTGAAAGACTTGCGCGAGAAGATGATCGTCCGGCAGCTTATTCCCCGCGGCATTTCCTGTAAGAATGTGCTGGATGCATTCAAGAAAGTTCCGCGCCATCATTTCGTTCCGGACGAAATGCAGGATAGGTCGTATGACGATTATCCTTTGCCGATAGGCAGCCATCAGACGATCTCTCAGCCGTACATGGTAGCGCTCATGACGCAATCTCTCGGGTTGAAAGGCGGGGAAAAGGTCCTAGAGATAGGGACAGGCAGCGGTTACCAGACGGCAATATTGGCCGAGATAGCTAAAGAGGTGTATTCGGTAGAGAGGATAGCCGAACTGTCAGAACACGCCAAGAAAATATTAGACAATATCGGTTACGAGAATATCACGCTGGAGGTCGGTGATGGCACCCTAGGCTGGCCTGAATATGCTCCGTATGACGCTATTATCGTTACGGCCGGCGCCCCCGGAGTGCCGGAAAGCCTGGCAGCGCAGCTTAAGGATGGAGGAAGGCTCGTCATACCGATAGGCAGCGCCTTTACACAGGCGCTGACTGTTATCGAGAAGAAGGATGGGCAGTTAAGGACAGAAGAAGTTTGCGGCTGCGCATTCGTGCCGCTCGTTGGGAAAGAGGGATGGGCACAATGAAGACAGGGAAAGTCCATATATATACCGGCTCCGGGAAGGGTAAAACTACGGCAGCGCTGGGCCTGGCAGTGAGGGCGGCCGGCGCGGATTTTCGGATATCCATATATCAATTCATAAAGAGCAAAAATTCCAGCGAGCTGAAGACGCTCAAAAAAATTAAAAATATCAGGCTTGAACAATGCGGTAGAGGGTGTTTTATCAGGTCAAGGCCCACATCCACAGACATCGAATGCGCGCAGATGGGATTGGCAAAGGCGCGGCGCGATATAATGTCCGGCAAATATGACCTTGTGATACTTGACGAAGTGAATGTCGCGGTGAAGTTAGGCCTGGTCAGCGCGATCGAAGTGCTCGATATAGTAAGCAGCAGGCCGGATTTTGTGGAGATCGTATTGACTGGCCGCGGCACGGACAGGCGGCTCGTAGCCTGCGCCGATTATGTGACGCGTTTTGTCAAAGTAAAACATCCTTTTGATAAGGGTCTCTTGGCAAGACGCGGGATAGAGCACTAGAAGAAAGAGTGCTTTTAAACTCAAGGCTGTCTATAAGTTTCGTCATCTCTTCATAACTTTTTACCCGCGATATCTGTCTGCGTATCTCGCTTGCGCTCGAAAAACTTTTTGCATACCATATTGCCACCTTTCTCATGAATCCGACCTTGGTAGAAGACCTTATCTCTTTGAGAGCTTTGATATATTCAAGATGGCGTTTTAATATAGCTTTTTTGCGCGAAATATTTTCGGATGAAGGCAGAGAGCCGCTCTTGAAATATTTTTTGATATCATCAAAAATAGCGGGGTTACCCAGCGCGCCCCTAGCTATCATTATGCCGTCGCATCCGGTTTCATCGAACATCCTCTTCGCAAGTTCCGGAGTGAATATATTGCCGGAACCGAAAACAGGGACCGCTACGGAATTTTTAACCGCCTTTATTGCCGTGTAATCTATCTCTCCCGTATACCCCTGGGCCCTTGTCCTTCCATGAACAAATATGGCAGCCGCGCCGCTTGATTCGCACATCGCGGCTATTTCGGAGATCTCTTTATGGTCGATCGCGTCAAAACCTGTTCTCAATTTAACCGTAACCGGGATATGAAGCGACGCGGATAACGTTTTTAATATATTTGAAAGGGTCGCCTTGTCCCGTAAGAGATAAGCGCCGGCCTTTTTCCTGATGGCTTTTTTTGCAGGGCAGGCGGCATTAAGATCCAGGAATGTTATATTCACAAGATCCAGTAACTTATGCGCAGCGTCAAGTATCATGGACGGGTCCGAACCCAATAGCTGGCCGGCTATCGGCGTGTCCTTTTCGTGCAGCTTAAGTATATCGCCATTCCTTCTACGGCTCCGGACCAGAGAGTTGGAATCGACCATCTCGTAAAAACAGAACCGCGCGCCATGCTCGCGGCAGACGAGCCGGAAGGATAGGTCGGCGCACCCTGCCATGGGCGCCAAAAATATATTCGTATCTATTGTCTTGGAACCGATCTTAACCATAGGTGATATTATATAACAAATTTCAGGAAAGCAGAAAAACTTTTAACCCACGCCATCGCAAAAGATTTTGTTCACGGCCTGAATTTTTTCGCCGTGCGCTACGGTTTACGTTTCGCGAATTTGCAGGAATTCCTTCGGCCGCTGTTTAATTTTCGCTTTTCGCGAAAATTAAGCTAAACAGCGGCCTCAGTCAGTTCCTGCATTCGCTCAACGTAAATCCTTGCGCACCTACCGTTTTACCACAGTCTGCCGAAAAAATTCTAATGGCCGTTCACAAAACCATTTTGCGATTTCTGACCCCCAGAAAATTTTTCGCTTTCGTGGTA
>PLNN01000030.1 GCA_003142795.1 Candidatus Omnitrophota bacterium | reverse complement strand
ATTGGTGGAGCTGACGAGAATCGAACTCGTGACTACACAATGCCATTGTGTCGTGATCCCTCTTCACTACAGCCCCACGAAAAAATGTAGGTTAATTATAACAACATGGGCGGGGAATGTCAATGCTATGGGGAGAATATCTATTTCGTCTTCTTATAGTAATGCGAATAATAGTGATGGTAATAATTGCCGCTGTGGACCGATATCTTATTTAGGATTATCCCTATGACCCTCGCCTTGACGCCTGCAAAGAGTTTATAGATGTGCGGCAGGGCCTTCTTGGGCGTCTTGCCGCATTCGACCACCATAACGACGCCGTCCGTCATGCTCGAAAGTATAACGGCATCGGTAAGTATGAGGACCGGCGGCGTATCGAACAGCACGAAATCGAACTTGGCGTTTGCTTCCTCAATGAAGGCGCTCATCTTGTGGCTTGCCAGTAATTCGGAAGGGTTCGGAGGATGAATGCCGCTGGAGACTATCGAAAGGTTGTCAATTTCTGTTTTTTGGACGATGCTGTTAAAATCCGCCTGACCCGAAAGGTATGTACTCAAACCTTTCGCGTTCTCTTTCTTGAATACCTCATTCAGCCGCGGGTTCCGCATGTCGGCATCCACTAAAAGCACCCGGCTCCTGTTCTGCGCCATCGCGATACCCAGGTTGCAAAGTGTCGTAGTCTTGCCTTCCTGGGGTGCTGCGCTTGTAACTACGATGGCCCTGCATGGGTGCTCTTCGGTCGCGGAAAAAAGGACGCTCGTCCTTACGGACCGATACGCTTCGGACGCCGGCTCCTTGGGCTTGACGTGCACAAAGATGTCTTTGTCGCGATCAGTCGAAGCCGACCCGTCTATCTGAGGGATACTTCCCAGAAAGGGCCAGTTCGTAAGCCTGTCCAGGTCGCTCGTCTCTCTAATGGTGTCATCGAGATAATCGAATAGAAAAGCCAGGCCTATGCCTCCGAATATGCCGACTATGATCGCCAAAGCTATATTAAGGAGTTTTTTCGGCTTAACCGGCACCGTCGGTATCTCCGCAGGGGCGAGAATGCTGATGTTATTGGCCTTAAGGCCTTCCAGCGCGTATTTATAATTCAATAATTCTTCAACGGCATTATAGTCCTGGTTAAAGTCCGCCTTCTTCTCTTTTTCTATCTTGTCGATAACCTCAGCCAGCTCTTTTTTCAGCCTGATCATCTCCGGATGGCCTTCTTTATAAACTTTAGAGTATTCCGACAGCCTCGCCTCAAGTTTCAGGTATTCATTCTTCAGGAGGTTCAGGAGCTCGGTCTTCGAGATGTAATATAAGTTCCTCTTTACGAATAACTCGGCTATCCTGTTCGCTATTTTTGCGGCAAGGACCGGGTCTTTATTCTCAACATACAGCTCAACGAGCCTGGTGTCGCGGACAGGCTCCGTCTTGACGGACTTGAGGAATTTCTTTATCGGTTCTTTGGCGTTTGTATATTCCGGCAGATTTACAAGGCTGAAGTCATCGAATACTTTTTGCGCTATCGGCAGGGACGTCAGGATCTCTTTCTGGCTCTGATAGTACTCTTTATAGGAATAATAATTCTGCGACTGCATCTCGACTATACCCGATGCGGTAAGGACATTGGGGCTTTCGAGATCGATAAATAGCGTGGCCTTGGCCCGGTAAATGGGCGTCATGATAAATGATCCCAGCGTCACGACCAGGACGATCGTGATAAAAAATAAAATAATTACGCCCTGCCTCCTGCGTAATATGTTTATATAATCCTTTAAATTTACCTCATCCTGGATGTGTAAAATATCCATCTATGATCCCATTTAGAAGAAACTTTCCGGCACTATGACTATATCTTCCGCTTCGAGAATTATGTTCTTATCCTTCTGGTCTTTTTCCGTTACATCCTTGACATTTATAGTTATGGTCTTCTTTTCGCCATCCTGTGTCATACGCATTACTTTTGTCCTGGTAATGTCGGCATCCTTGGTAAAACCGCCCGCCATCGCCACCGCTTCGATCAATGTCACTTCTCTTTCGGCCGGCATGTCGAATTTCCCGGGGTTCTTGACCTCTCCTATGACGGAAAAGAAGGATCTCTTGGGTATAAAGATGATGTCGTCGGGTTTCAAGACGATGTCCTCTTCTTTTGCGCCTCTATCGGTTATGTCTTTGACCTTTACAGGCATCGTTATCTTCCCGCCGTTCTCCAGGCGCATGATCTTGGTCTTGTTCACATCCGCGTCTTTGGTGAAACCACCCGCCATCGCTATGGCCTCCAGAAGCGTTATATCCCTCTCTGTCGGCATGTTGAACTTGCCCGGATTATTCACCTCGCCCGTAACGGAGAAGAAGAAACTTTTTGGGACAAAAACGACATCGTCGGGTTTTAATATGATGTCCTTATCTTTTAAGCCTCTTTCGGTTATATCTTTTACATTTATGTCTATGGTCTTCTGCTCGCCGCCTTCGAGGCGCATGACTTTCGTCCTGTTTATATCCGCGTCTTTCGTGAACCCTCCGCCCATAGCTATGGCCTCGAGGAGCGTCAGGTCTTTCTCCGTAGACATGCTGAATTTCCCGGGGGTATTTACTTCACCTATCACCGAGACCTGCCGCGGGTGGTATTCTTCTATGAATACCAGCACCTCCGCCTTCACGAGGTAATCTTTTTCCAGCAGATCTTTCATCTTCTGCTCGAGCTCCTGCACCGTCAATCCCTTGACCGACACCTTATCCAGGAGCGGGAATGATATATACCCGTCTGCGGTGACCCTTGTTTTGGTGGTAAGATCCGGCTGGCCGTGGACTGTTATTGTAAGAACGTCGGAAGGCTGTAATTTATATTGCGCTTTATTCTCATCCGCGTTTACGGGGGTAATGAAAATTGTAAGCGCCAGAAAAAGCAATAACGCGTTCTTCATCTTAAAAACCTGCGGTTCCGCTTAATGATACCCTGTGGTCGGCATAATTATAGATCGCGAATCTTGAGCTTTTCTGTGTGTAGTCGTACCTTAATTCCGCGGAAAGCCATCTGCGGATATCATACCTTCCCAGGCATCCGAAGTTATAGATATTGTCGTATCTCTTGTCAATGACGCCGCTTTCATTCGTAGCGGTGGGATATAAATTCAGCTGGTAAGAGCCGTAAGCGCGAACAAGCATCTTATTATTAAATTTGTGCGTATACTTCATGGCCACAATATTTGCTTCCAGGTAATTCATGTTGGAATACAAAGATTCATATACTCCGCGTTCCAGGCTTACGTTCACCGTGTCTTTCTTCGTAACTAAATAATCGAATCCGCCCATGACTACAGGCCCTATATAATTTTTGTCGCTGTATACGCTGGATTGATCATACCCCTGATACCTGAACCCGCCCTTCAGGTTTATAAGTATCTTATTGGTCGGCCTGCCTTTCATCCCTATCAATGCATCAATGTACCAGGAATCCGGAGGAATAGAGCTATTATAATAATTTATAAAACCGAGATCTGCCTCGGCAAATATGTGGGTCTTCGGCATGATCCGGTAGCTTACCGTGCCGTCTACGATGTTCGTAAATCTATCCCTGTCCGCATACGAAACCTGCTGGAAGATCAGGTCGTCGGCGGGAGAGTAGGCGTCCCAGACGTGGCTGTAACCGACCTCAAACCCAAACTTATTTGTGAATTCCCTGCCGATACTGGCCCTGAATGTATTTACATCCCTTCCGATGCGCCTCGAATTTTCATCTGCGGCGCGGTCTGTATAGTCTCTGAAAGTGTCTTTGATCTGTATTTTGTAGTCCGTCAGGTTCAGCTCGATAAGGCCCCGCCCCTGGTGGTCTATGTGGTTCTCGCCATGATAGGTGCTATACATATATACATCGGCTTCGTAATCGGCGCTCACCATATTTTTGCGGAAAGGTATCTCGATGCCGGCAGAGGGCGACACCATCGTTATCCCGTCAAATTTGTCCTTGGAGGGAGTAAGAAATACGTTCGTCTCAAACTCTTCGCTTGTCTTAACGGCCCCATGAAGACGGATATCTCCGGCCTTCAGGCCCATATCGCTTACTTTAAAACCTGTCCTATTAGGAAGATCCGTATTTTCGAGTTGCGCGAAAGCAACGCCTGAAAAAAGGAAAGTAAATAAAAACAACCCAGCGGCTATAAGCAATGGTCTACCAACAGACGTATTTATCATAATATCCTTTTTATTACTATATGGAAGTATACCATTTAATCTTATAAAGTCAATATTACAGTATCTAATTATAATAAAAAGGGCATCCTTTTAAGAATGCCCATCAAAACGGCCATTGCCCTATTATTGTCACTCAACCGCGCTTAAGTCTTGCTCGCTGCCGGCTCCGAAACGGCATTAGGCGCATAAACGGGTTCCGCGCCTGCCGGACCAGCCTCTGTATATGGTTCTGCGACTAACGGTAACTCTACCGTAAACCCGGAATTGGGTTTCAGCGAAAAACCCAATTTATCATTCAATTTTAAATGCGCCGTTCCGTCTGCCAATGTCTTTATCTCGTCGCCTTTTTGTAAGATCTGGCCTACTTTTGCGGCGACCCATTCGGTAGATGGCGGTATCCTCACCAGGACCGCACCTTCGAGCCCTGTTATCGTAACCGTGATCTGTCCTTCTTCAGCGGCGAACAGGCTTGAAGCTATCATTGTTGCGGCAAATGCTATAAAGGCTATATAACATATTTTTTTCATCATGTTTAAATCCCTCTTAGCTTAAGTTTACAGAATAAGTATATCATAATTATGGCTTGGTGTCAACTCTTCCAATTTAACTTTTTTATCACTTAACAATAATGCAGCTAAAAACGCTTACTTTAATCCTCTTCAAGATGCAAATCGACGTAAGATGCCAACAGCTCCCTCACCCTTTCCGGAGGAATTACAGAAAAATAATGATCTACTACGGCATGCCCCATCTCATGGGAGACAACTGAATCTGATATGTCTTCTTCTGAAGTATAAATGGTCTCATACTGGTTTATGTAGAATGCCTTATAGTCTGCCTCGGCATTGAATATCTTACGATATTCGCCGTTCAGGTTCTCTCTATCCTTGAATATTTTTATCTTTAAGTGCACATCGGGATGCATATCCAGGATGTCTTTAACGCGCTTCAATATCCTGTCCAGCCTGTAAGCGACTTTTTCGGTAGGAGCGCTCGCCGGATTAGGATCATAAACACCGCTTACAAATAGCCCTCTCTTTTCCAGCCTATCCGCCACTGTTTTCAGATCGACGGTATTGCTGCAATAGATAGTAAAATGATTGCTCTTTATGATAAACCAGCTTTCCTCTGCAGGCGTATTTTCACCCTCCCCGAATGATGGAGTACAATTCAGGCATAGAGCTACGGCTAAAATATAGAGGAACGGTTTACGCATCAGGTATTGAATTTATCTATCTCGCCTTTTATTTTTTTGAGTTTATCTTTAGTCTCCGGCGAGGCTTGCCCGGAGGCGTCCATCTCATTCACAATGCTCTTGACGGCTGCCACGCGTTTTCTTAGGACCTGCGTCATCTTATCGAGCGAGAGCGCCAAAGGCCTGATCTCGTCCCCTGCGCGCAGGTTGAACCTGACATTCAGATTGCCGGTAGTCACCTCATCGACGTCTTTTTCCATCCTGTAAAGCGGGCCCGCTATCCTGTGCGAGGTGAAGAGAGTGATAAATATCGTCACCATTCCTACCAGCAGTATTACGACGGCGCTGGACAATAAGACCATCGGCAATATGTAATCGGCCGTCGATTTTATAACAAGCCTTGAGTTCTCAAAGGTGGTCGTGACGGTGGCTTTTGACATGTAATAAATAATGGCTCCCGATATCATCGATCCCAATACCACAAGGACGCAGAATTTCAATATGAAATTCCGTTGGAATTTTTTCTTGATATAATAATTTTTCCTTCTGTCTTTGAAATTTTTCATGGACGCCTCCTAAGTTTAGCCCCAACCTACCGAAGATTCTCTTTATATATCTTTACGTTAGCCCTCTTCCTCAGATCTTTAACCCAAATTTCCAGCATCTGGCGCACCTTAACGTCTTTTGCCTCGCCGCTGGAGACGGTAACTTTTGATGAAAATTCGTCGATCTTTCTCTTTATGAGCAACTTTAAAAGCGCCTGCTCCCAATAGCTTTCTATCTCTTTCATGAACGCCTTGTCCTTATCGAAATTTTGCGCCTGCGCCTCCTGCAACAAAATATTCTTTACGATCAGTTCCTCGAGAAGGCGCTCTTTCGCTTTTTCCGGGGTCTCCGATAAATATTTATCTGTCCTCATGTCCGCCGAGACGTCTTTAAAATCCTCGACAGTGAGTTCGTAATTATTGATCCTGGCGGCGATCTTTTTAGGCTGCGAAGCCTTGCTGAGGCATCCGCAGACCGACAAACAGATAAAAGAAAGAAAGACCAACATCGTGAACATCCGCGCGCTTTTCATATAAAATGCCTCCTGAAGTTATGCCTATCCTGTCTCACAACAAAGTTTTGTCAATTGACGTTACGTTTTTTTCTAATAAAAAAAGTGACCGATCTGGTCAATAGATCTTCTTTAGAAAATCCATTTTTATTTAATTCTAATTCCAATTCCTTAGATAAAAACCTTTCTCCATCTCTGACGGTCTCTTCTTTAATAATTTCGACATTACTCCGGAAGATCTCTCTGTACCGGCTTATTGTAAGCCTATTCATATAGGCATTTGCCGGATATTTATTATCGCGAAGATGGTCCCATGGCGGAACCTCGCTCGAAGAAAATTTATCCGGAAATATCCACTCGAGACAATGTCCTCCCGATATGCTTGGGAATAAATGTACGAAGATCACGGCAGCCCCGGAAGGCTTTAATACCCGGTCGATCTCCTTGACCGCAGCCGGAACATCGTCTATATGTTCGAATACTGTTGTCGAAAATATAAGATCGAAACATGACGGGTCGAACGCCAGCGATTTAGCGTCCATTATCCTGATATCAACCTTCTCAAAGCTGACTTCTTTTCCGTACTCCCTGGATAATTCGATAAAAAAATTTTTATCGAAGAGAATATGTCTCGATAGGGATTTCAACGCTCTTTCTATCCCGTTCAATTTTATTACCTTAAAAAACAAAGAAGGGCTCATCTTGTAGGTTGGCACTTCAATGTCAATCCCGGTAACCTTGGCGCCGTCGGCGTGGAATAGTAATGTTTGGGTGGCGGTCTGTCCGCATCCGACGTCAAGGATCCGCGCGTTCCTTGGCTCAAGCCCTGTATAAACCTGTAAATATTTTACCAGATCTTTATGGTAGGAAACCGCGGATTTTGCGTCTGAAAATATTTTACTTTTATGAGCTTGATAAATATCGAAGGCTGATTTGATTTTACTACGGACGGATATTTTCTGTCCGCTCATCGTAACGTTCTTCATTTAGTAAGCACCTATCCCGAATATTACAACCGGGATCGTTTTACATAATATTTCGAAATCCAATGCAAGCGACCAGTTATCGATATATTGAAGGTCGAGTTTCATCCATTCATCAAAACCTATTTTGCTCCTGCCGCTCACCTGCCAGATGCACGTGATCCCGGGCCTCATAGAAAGCCTTCTCCTCTGCCACGGCTCATATTGAACCACTTCCTGCTGGATCGGAGGGCGCGGCCCGACGAGCGACATCTCGCCCATAAAAACATTGAACAGCTGAGGAAGTTCATCGATGCTGAATTTTCTCAGGAATCTCCCCAAAGGCGTTATCCGGGGATCGTGCTTCATTTTAAAAACAGGCCCTTCCATTTCATTCTTTCCGGTAAGCTCCGATAATTTTTCATGCGCCCCCTTATACATCGAACGGAATTTATACAAAATAAATTTTCTGCCGTTAAGACCGACCCGTTTTTGAAAATATAAGACCGGGCCCGGAGATGTCAGTTTGATCAGTATCGCCACCACGATAAGGAGCGGGCTCAAGACGATAATGCCGAGCCCGGACGCGATGAGATCGAACGTCCTTTTGATAAAGAGCTGCCATTCTTTGGCAACGGTGGTCTCGAACGTTATCAGGGGCATCCCGTCAAGCTCTGTCAGGCGGGCTTTCGCTATCTTGAAATCGAACAGGTCCGCCGCTATGGTCGCCTTGACGCCTTCGGTCTCGCAGACATAGAGGGAATTTTCTATCGAGGTCAATTTCGCCCTCGGCACTATGAAGACGACCTCATCCGTAGAATTGTTATGCAGTATTTTAGGAAGGTCATCGAGATGCCCTGTCACTTTGACGCCTTCTATATCCCTGCCGACCTGCTCTAACTCATAATCCAATACGCCGTGTATCCTTAAGCCCCATTCCGGATGGCTTTTGATGTTAGAGATGAACTGGCCTGCGCGCTTCCCGGTCCCGACTACAAGAAGCATCCTGTAATTATATCCCTGCTTACGGACATAACGCATTACAAGAAAGATCGTTATCTTTTCGATCACAATAAGAGCGGAGCTTATCACAAGAAAAATGATGAAGAACGCCCTGCTCACAAATTTAAGTTTAAACAGGAAAGCAGATGCGCCGAAGATGATCGCGGTCAGTATCGCGGATCTTATTATTACAAGTATGGCGCTGGGGATCGTCTTGGTGCGAAGGCTTTTATACATGCCGTTCAGGTAGAGCGCGGCGCACCATATAGGGACCACAAAGAAAAGGACTATCAGATAATCGGCAATTGAAAGCGTCGATACGTCGACAACGACTTTGACGGATGGAATGAGGTCCAGTTTATAGAAAGCGTGAAAATTCTGTCTCAATACAAATGCCATAAAAAAGGCGACCGATACAAGGATGGCATCCAATAAAAGCGTTGCCCTTCTTACTACAGCATCTTTTTCTTTTAGCATTCTTCAGCTTTCGTCGTTGAAGCGGGAAGCGCCCGATACAATTGCCGCGTATACGGTAAATAATAGCATATTTGCGGGAATATGAAAATTGAAATCGACCAATCCATGTAAAGAGAGGCTCAGTAAACCTATAATGCACCCGATCTTCACGGGATCGGAATTCGATCTTTTTATACCGGTTATTATGATTGCCGCCAGTAACCAGAGCATGACAAGTAATGCCGGCAGACCCATTTCGGCTGCAGCCTGCAAATAATCATTATGCGCAGAATTTGCCTGGACATTCAGGCCTTCGGGGCGAAAACGCGGGAATCCCCAGATAAAATCGCCGATCCCCACGCCCGTAATGGGCTTAGAACGGATCATTTCAACGGTTCCCTGCCATATCTTCAGGCGGGTATTGGCCGAAGATTCTTCGCCCTTTATTATAGAAACCGTATCTATGCGGTTATATATAACATCCTTACCGAAGTATATGAAAGAAGATGTAATTATCACAACTAGAAGTATCGTGAAAATAGTCTGGGCATTAAATGCCTTTTGCCTGACAAAGAGAGGGCATATTATTAAAAAAGACACGGCAAGACTGAACCACGCACCGCGCGATTGAGACAGGATAAATGCCGCCAACATTACCACTAACGCCGGAATGAGGACAGCTTTCGAGACTTGCCTTTTACGCCATGAGGCAAGCAACATTCCTACGGTAAGCGGCATGACGAGCTCTATGTATCCGGCAAAGTGATTATGATTCACATAAGTCGATGCCAGGAACTTCTGCGGCTCCCACCAATCATGGTTCAAAAACCCGAAATATTGCAAAAGACCGTACAAAGAAAGGAAAGCGCCGGCGTATACCACAAGCGCCAATAAATAGTCCCGCATTGTGTGGCCAAATTCATTCACAACAATATAAAAAATACCCGCATATCCCACCAGTTCCAGAATGGCATAAAAACTGTCGTGTTTATATATCGAAAAAACGAAAGATATAACTGCAAGCCCGACGAAGACAAACAACGGCAGGTCAATCTGCGTTCTTTTAAAAATGTAGCCTTTAGTATTATTTGCTTTCCATAACCATACGAAGATAATAGCGTTCACAATAAACAACACCGGAGCAATAGACCATACCTTTACCGCACCGCGCGCAAACGGCGCAAAAATAAGTGCAGTTGATAACCCAAACCACAAAAAATATTTATATAATCGGCTATTCATCTTTAACCTAAAATATTATCACAAAATCGACAATAAATAACAATATCCTGTTTTTTACGATTTTATATTTTTTTATCCCGCATTTTTCCAACAATTTCACGATATCCCGATAAGTCATCAGGTTCATATAGTCACCTGTCGCCCAGCCATTACTTGTTTTTTCCAATATTTTATCGAATATTTTTTTTGGAAACCAGTGGATCAGAAACAACCGAGTATGAACTTCGAAAGGGAAATGTCTGTTTGGAGTCGTAACAAAAGCCGCTTTCGCGGTTCTATGTATTTCTTTAATAAACCTCTCTCTTCCTTCGCCTGGTTTGACATGTTCCAGGACCGCATTTGACCAGCATATATCGAACTCTTTATCATTAAAAGGAAAATGGCCGCCGCCATATTCCACTATCCTGACCTTCGGATATCTTTTACTAAATTCATTAAAATGTTCTACGCCTAATACTGTTATATTTTCCGGATATTTATATTTTTTTTCTATTATGTTCGCATTCTCCTGATATTCGTTTTCTGAGGCTCCGACATCAAGTATTTTTGTTTCGCCGGCCGGTTTAAAAAACGACATAAAAAAATTATATTTTTTTGTCCGGTTGCGATCGCTTAATTTATTGGCAAAACTCCTGAAACTCCTGATCAACATGTCATTAGCTTTCTTAAGCTTATCTGTAAGCTATGCTTACGTTTCCGACGCCCAGGTTCCTGTCTTCGCCTTTTCCGGCATCGTAAATATCATTAACAAATGTAACGCTCAATACTTTCAGCCCTCCATCCGTTTTTATAGAAAATTGGTATTTTTTCCAATCGTCGTTTGCGACAAAAGTCTCGCCAATTATATCATCATCCAGCTTCACTATCATGTAAGGATTGAATTTAGGATTATCGATATCCGCGATTTTAATGATCAAAAACTTTTTCGCTTCTATAGATATATCCACCCATCCTGGTCTCGCATTAATAACCATGTAGATAGTGCCGTTAGAATACATAAGGCCGTCCGCGATCGTTTTATTGCCGTCGGGAGACATGCTGCTCCATTCCGCTGCGGGCATATTGTCGGAGATTTGCGGGATACCCCTGCCTTTCATGTAACTTTTTTTCATAGATCCCAGATGATCAAGCCGGATCTTTTTATCTTTTTTTAATTTTTCCGCGCCCTCTTTTTCTTTATAACGGCTGATAATACCGGCTTCCTGTCTTCGAAATTGCCAGAGATCGTTGGTGGTAATAAAATCATAAAGATTTTTGTGGCCGTTGAGATCGCCGGGAGTGATCCGTTCCAGATATTTGAAGTCCACGGTCTTCTGCCATACCAACCGATAGATAGTATTCCCATAGATGGGATAGACCGCAAGGCTATGTTTCAATCTATCCAGCACCATCTCTCTCTGGAAATCGTCAAGGCGGTCCCAAACCGCCATTCCTGCATAGCCGACCGCATAAGAAACATTAAAACCATTGGGATCGTTTTTAAGGGCTTTTTTGAAGTTATCGAATGCGTCAGCGGTATTACTGCGGTCCATATCCAGTCTTATCTGACCAAGCCTTAAAGGATAATCCGCGTTTAATGGATCCATCCCTGCCGCCTTCCTGCATAATATTTCAGCCTTTTTAAGCAGTGCCATTTTATCGGGGTTATGTTCGCTTTTATGGACCAATGATCCGCTGAAATCATAAAGATATCTGGAATTAAAAGGATCCAGCCATATAGCTTTTTCAAAGCGACTGGATGCTTCGTCCCATCTATTGCTATCGGCCATCTTCTGAGCGCTTGTAAACTCAAGTTCCGCAAGAAGCGGCATTGTGATCAGCACGATAACCAGCAGAAAAACCGCTATTAAAATTAAATTAAAAATAAATCGTTTTATGTTTGCCATGCCTGGAACTATTCTCCTCTCAGGACAAAACATATCGTTTCGGATACTTGCGGTCTTATCAAACATAAGATATAATTCAGCAAAAGAAAAGGCGCGAATAAAAACGTCGGCTTATAATATAAGTGCGAATCGTCAACATATGCAGTATCTGCTATTTTAAGACCGTACCTTCGGGCAAGTTCCGACATGCCGTGCGATGTAAACCAGCATGTATGTTCGGCGTTTTCCACGATCCTGCCTTTCGCGATCAGTTGGACGAGACGCAGTATGTTCATAGGATTGGGGGTTGTGATCAAAAGCAGGCCGCCGGGCGCAAGATGATCCTTGGCCCTTTCCATGAATTTGCCGCAGTTTGCAAGATGTTCGATTATATCCCCTGCCACTATTGCCTCAAACTTATCTCTCAACTCCATCGTTTCCACATTAGCGCAGATTACATCATATCCCTGCTCTTTAAGGGACACGACTTCACTTGCCAGGTAATCGACCCCAATCACGGATGCCGCATGTTTACGGATTATGCCATGCAGCCACTCGGCCTTTTTCGTCTCGTCTATACTATGCTGGACGCATCCCAGGTCCAGCACTTTCTTCCCTTTTACATATGGGATTATCCAGTCTTTTTTACGTCGATATCTCATACGGTCTCCCTAGTGTGTTCTGAGCGCTTGTAAATTCAAGTTCCGCCAAGAGCGGAGCTGCTATGCTTATTGTTCGGACAACGATCCTCCGTATCATCAGCATGATAATAACCTCTTCATTAATTCTTCTGTCTTATCCACCACGGCGTCCCAATTATAATAGATACTTACCCTCTCCACTGCTGCTTTGCGATACCTTTCCGCTTCCTGCGGATTATCAAATAGATATTCTATCTTATTTTTCAGATCTTCGGGGTCGTTGGGTTTAAACCACAGGCCGCAATCGTCAATTACCTCTTTATTGAAATCCACGCCGTTAACTATTACACAATTACCCGACGCCATAGCCTGAAGAAGCGCGGGGTTTGTGCCCCCCACCTGGTTCCCGTGAATATAAGCGAAGGCATTGCTCATCAGTTCGCTGCATCCTTCGCCGTAAATACTGCCGACAAACCTTATCCGGCTATCGCGCGTAGACTTTAATTCGTTAATATATTTTTTATTGTACGGGGCATCTCCGACGATGACCAGGGGCATATCGCCCTTTGTTTTCTCATAAGCCTTGATGAGAATGTGGGCATTATTTTCGGGTTCAAGACGGCTCACATAAAGAAGATAACCTCTCTCTTTAAGGCCGAACCCTTCCATGACCGGGCCCGGAGGTACCCGCACTTTTATGTCCGCTCCGTACGATATATATTCCGTCGTCTTGTTGAATTTTTTTCTATAATAATCCTGGACAGCGTGAGAATCCGTTACAATGACATCCGGCAGAGCCGTAGCCAGATATTCGGATGCCTTATGCGCGGTCCTGGCCAGGACGTTCCATTTTGTCCTTCGCCATTCCAGGCCGTCAACATTAATGATAGTCTTTTTGCCGCAGATCCTGGGAATGATGGTGAAGGCGGCGTTTATCGGGTTACAGAAGTACGCCACCTGAACGGGAGTAAATATCATATGCAATGTTGCGATAAATGTGTGTATAACGGTATCCAGATATTTATTGCTTATGGTCGGCAATACCACGAGCCTCACGCCCCTATAGACGCGCTCCTTTATCTTTATGTTATTGGACCTGCAATAGACCGTTACTTCATGGCCTCTTTGCGCCAGGCGGACGCTCATCTCTTCCGCAAACGTCTCGAAACCGCCGTAATTAGCGGGGATGCCTCTCGTGCCTATTATAGCTATTTTCATGGTTTACCGATCGCTTTATTATATACTTCTATCAACCTCTGATAAAAGATCTCGGGATCATATTCTTTCTCGGCAGCCAACTGGGCATTTTTACCCATTTGAAATGCCCTCGCCGGATCCGATATTAAATCTTTTATTTTGTTCCGGAGATCATCCGCGTTGCCGGGCTCGAACAGGAATCCCGTCTCACCATCTCTTACACCTTCAGGGATGCCTCCTATCCTGCTGCCTATAACCGGCATGGCAAGACTAAACGCCTCAAGCATAACAATAGGAAATACTTCATACCAGGTGGAAGGAACTACTGAAAAAGCATTGCCGCTTACGGCGGATAATAATTCTTTTCCGTATAGGCCGGGGAGCAATTTGATGTTCGAGATCTTTTCCCGTGCCATGCGGTCTTCGATATCCTTCCGCAACGGGCCATCGCCGATTATCGTCATTTTTACCGGCAGATCCTTAACGGCGTCGATAAGAAGGTCTATACCCTTCTCCGGAGATAACCTTCCCCAGAATACCCCCGTATTCACGTCTTTCTTCGTCTTTATATACGGCCTGAACTTATCGTGATCGATGAAATACGGCAAATGAACAAAATTACCTTTTAAACCCATCTCGCGAAGTTTTTCGATTATGAATTTGCTGGGGCATATATAATATTTCACGTCCTTGTAGCTATGCAGAATATTACGATGGAGATAGCTTTCTAGCGCAACGAGCAAACTTTTACTGAAAGAATCCTTATGGCAGCGCAGCCTTGCGCTATTATAAAATTTTCCGCTTTTGCATAATTCGCACACCTTGTCACGATCCAGCATCCTGTATGACGGGCATACCATCTTATACTCCTGCAGGCTCATGACAACCGGTATTTTCCGTTTCCTCAATTCAAACAATATGGACGGAGAAAGATGGTGATGAAAATTGTTAAGATGGGCAATGTCGACAGGATGATCGTTTAATAAACTGCCAAGTTTTTTTCTGGCCTCTACAGAGTATAATACCCTGCCTGCCATCTTAAACTTTTTTATGAGGCCCCCGCTTTTAAGATCCGTGTAAGAAACAAAGTAATTGCTGAACTTCGAAGAGAGGCCTTGAGGATGCTGCATGCAGAAAAATATGACTTCATGACCATGCCGTTCCAAAAGTTCCGCGGTACGCAGCATATTCGACTCGATCCCGCCGTAAGGGTACGGCTGGCTCGATCCTTTACCGTTTTCGGGACTTTTCTCAAACGGATAGTATTTATTTATCTGTAGTATTCTCATAAGTATCGCGACTATTTAATCTCGCATCCCGCCTTTTCGCAATTATACAACGAAACAGTGAAACCCGCCAATAACCAGATATAAAAAGCGATCGACCGCGACGCAAACCATGGGCCGAAGAATGCTTCCAAAGAAACGGCTATCAATATGCCTAACATGGCAAGCGCTAAAGATTTGAGAAGCGGATCTGCATATTTGACTGCCCGCACTATGTTCATGCAATATCGTATTATGGAAAGTATAAAGGAACCAAAAAACAATATTCCGGCAACTCCGAATTGCCCTAAGATAGACGCCCAGTTCACATCCGCAAGTATTGTTTTATCGAAACCACTCGCCTGCGAAGATCCCAGTATAGAATTATAAAAATCGGAATATTTCCATGCCAACAGGCTGCCCCAATTCCCCGGCCCCAATCCAAATATCACGCTGTTAGAATTGATTATCGCCTTTACAGTAAAATCTATGAGAGCCGTCCTGCCATACATGGCCGATGAGCGCCACCCCTCCGGAGAGAACGCCTCAAGGATCCTTGGCATGAACGGAAGTTCCTGCGGATTCGGCGTATAGATCCGCGTTTCAAACCCGATGACGAATATGAGGATCATGACGCTGATGAAAAAAAAGGTTACAGGGACCGATCTCCTGGCGCGACTCACCAAAAGAATTATTAAATATCCTATGGAAGCGCCCATAATGGATGATCTTGAAAGCGTAAAGAGAAGTACGACGAAAGTTAAAAGTCCCGCTCTCTTTAATAATACACTTTGAAAAACCTTGAACTGATTGACTGAGACAATAAGCAAAAATATGATCGTGAGATACGCCCCGAAAACATTATAGGATGGGAAGGCTCCAAACACAAGCCCGGCATTCTGTAAAACCTGCACAGTCCCTGTAGCCATGAGCTCGCCTTCCACGACAATGGATCTTTGTATGAGAAAAGGATTAACGAATTTTCCGGCACATAATTGCAGCAAGCCTATCAGTACATTTACGATCCCGACTACAAGGATGGCCTTTAATGCAGCCATTATATATTTTTTATCGAAATTTGTGATCGCCAACGCAATAAATAGCGGTATATACCTTAATTCCTGTTGAAATGCCGTTACTGTTGTGGAAAAGCTGACATTATTAATAAGCCCGGAAATAAAAGCTACGATTACATATAATAATATGAAAAAAATTCCCGGAATGGACTTCAATAAAACAAGCCGTTTATGGCTTTGCAAGATCAATGCTGCTGATACGACAAATACCAAAGCGGTTGATAAATATTTCATGTATAAAAATAACGAGGGCGGCACATGCGATAAGATAAAAAAATCGAACGGCATATATACTATCAACAAAAAAAGGATCTTCTCAATGAATCCGCCCCTGGCCAAGTACAGAAAAATCCAGATAAGAATGATCAGTACAAGAGGCGCATAATTATTAAAAAGGAGGGTCAGTCCGCATAACAATGCCATAATTATTATTCCGGCCGCCTTCTTCTTTTCAGACAGAATATTTTTCTCTCCGGACGATCCGGCGATCTCTAAAACACCCCTGCGCCAGCCTTTTAATCCGGCGAGGCTGCCGCTTTTTATGCAACCGAGCATTGCCTGGAGCAGTGTGCCAACGACATAAAGACCAAATGCAAAACGATTCCACAGATGCGTGTCAAACCTGAATTCTTTCCAATACAGATGTACATTAGCTATCCTTTGATAATAATATTCCCATCTGTTCCTAGAAACCGGGGAGTTAAAATGATAGAGTCGGACATCCGGCACTACATATAGTTTAAACTTCCTGCTTATTTTATAGGAAAGCTCGTAATCCTCTCCGAAACTGTATCCCTCCAACGATTCGTTGAGTAAGAAACCGGCCTCAAATACGGATTTTTTATAAGTAGCGCATCCCATCAAGACTTCGGTCCTGAGCGGCTTATTTTCTCTAAGAGACGTATCTTTATCCAGATATGATGGATTAGCCGATGCTTTCATTTTACCGTTACCGTCCAGCGCCGCCAGGAAAAACATGGCTGTGAAAAGCCTCTTCAAAAAATTCCTTTTCTCAGTATTTATAATAATGCCTTGTATGCCTGCGGCATCGGGCAGCGTTCTGTACGCCGCTTCAAGGGCTTCCATGTAGTTTTCCGTAACTACACAATCATCATCCAGAAAAGCTACTATCTCCCCAATGGCAGTCATCGCGCCGATGTTTTTTTGTCTTGCCAACGACGGTTCTGATTTGATCCTTATCAAAGGAAAACCGGCATTTTTGAATCGGGACAGGTCGAGCCATCTTCTTTCATCCCCGGCATCTACAATGATAACTTCTTTCGGATAGACTTTTTTCTGGTTGACAATGCTTTCGACGCAGCGCTTCAGGTCATCCGGCCTGTCTTTTGTAGGTATGATAATGGAAATCCTGCTTATGCTCATTTGATCTAACCTTTAATTTTTTACGGTATCTTTATAAAGCCTTCTCAATAAATAAACCGTACCGATCGCACAGACAAATGTTGTAGAAAACGCAAGCCCTGCTACGCCCATATATTTCATCAGGACAAGATTGAGCAGTATATTCGCCGCCACCGAAAAGAAAGCCCACTGCATCACAACCTTCGTATGTTTTAAGACCTGATGGACGTTGATCACTACGGTTGCTACCAGATACGGCGTGAGCCCCAGCACAAAAAAGATAAAGCACGATCTTATATTGGTCAGCATATCGGCGCTTATAGACCCCGCCCCGTAAACTACCCTGATCATCCAGCCGCTGAATAAACAAAATAGAACGGTGGCCAGGATCGCTATTAACGCTATGATCTTTATAGTTCTTAAAGAATCCCGGAAGAGCGCTTCCGTATCTTTATTCGTATAATATTTTTTGCTCCATTCCGAAAGCAGCACTACCGACAGGCCGGATATCCCTATAGTAAGAGGAATGGCATATATCCTGTCCGCATAATAAAGCACGGAAATATTTCCCGTGCCCAGCCACGATGCCATTGCCTGATCGACGATTGGATTGAACCCGAATGCGATAAGACCTATTACCTGGAAAGATGCTGTCTTGAAGAATTCGCGCACATTCCCGCTCAATCGCGCGTGGAAAGATATCGAAAAAAGCCTGAGCTTATAAATGGTCCACAGCAAAATAGAGACCCTTACGGCCTCACCGGCAACATAACCCCAGGCTATCGCGTGTATGCCCCAGAAACCCTTAAATATATATATGAATATCAGATTTACAATAGCCCTGAACGCGGGTGATATTGCCGGGAGATTGAATTTTTTATACGCATTCATGCTGCCAACGAGGACGCTCGACCAGACAGAAAGCACGATCAAGGGGGTTATTTCGAGCAAAAGCATATATACTGTTTTAAGCGATTGTTTGTCAAAACGCGTTACGATAGAAAGCAACGGTTTCATGGCCAGAAGGAATATCCCTATCAGGATTATCAATCCTACTGTCGCCGCTGCGAGAACACCGCCGATGAAACTACCGACGTCTCTGTCGGAGGATCTTGCTTCCGCTATGTAAGGGACGATTATATTTTCGCCGATAGGAATGATTATGGTCACTATGAACAGGATGATGCCGTACGCGAAGAAAAATATATCGGTTTGGTTGGTGATCCCAAACCAGGCGGCAATAAAAAAAGGAATAGTGAAACCTATTCCCTTGCCTAATACAGACCATGCAGTAGTCGTAAAAACGTCTCGTGCCAGCGGATTATCAAACGCCTTCTTCCACAAGCGATTACCCAATACGGATCTCCTTAATTAGTAATATACCGATATAATATTATCATATGAAGGCCATTATGACAAGATATGCAAAAATATAAAAACCTCCCCGCCAAATTTACGGGGAGGTTTTTATATATATTAACCGCGTCTTGTTTACTGGCCGGAAGCTCCTTTTAACGGTTGAGTCCCTGCATTATTGGGCTGCCCTGCAATCTGCGGCGAGACTGAAATGCCGCCTGCGCCGTAAAGATTGCCCTGATTGGTGTTTATGCCTATGATATCGGAAGCTTCCTGATTCAGCGGCCGGATCGCGCCGCTTGCCTGGGGACCGCCCGGTAAAGCAGCTATGGTCACTGTGCAGCCGGGGCCTATGGTGAGAGTGTTAACATTTATACTTGCAGCGGTAAGATTGCCATTCTGGACATTAAGATTTCCATTCCCGCTAACGCTCCCCGTCACAGAAATATTTCCTGTCAGGGCCAAGGTTTGGCCAGAGGATATTGCAATAGAGTCCAGAAGCCCTGAACTTTGATTATACCCATAGGTAACGACTTGTTGTGTTGCATTAGCATCAAGATAACCTCTCTTTTGAGATACGTTATTCGTTGTGCCATAGTAAGAATATGTATGTGACATGCACCCATCGAAATCGGCAAAAAACCTTGTCTCTTTACTAATTCTTCCATACATGTTTTTGTATGCATATGGCGGAGCGGGTTCCATAGGAAAATATTCGGTATAATACCAGTTGGCATCGTCATAGTAATCGATTTTCGCAATACCATTTTGCGGCGCGGTAAAGATTTTTGATTTTATTCCGCTATTACCAAGTTCATAGTGAATTTCATTGCCATTATCAAGCTTTACATTGAGAACGTATTGCCTCCAAATGTAAAATTCATAAAATACTATATCGCCATCCGAACCTGGGTTAGGGTCAACGCACGATAAGTAACGTCGGCTATCCCAGAATTGAATATTTTGAGGATAGTATTCCATAGTCCATTTCCACATATCGTTAACATCACGATACTCCTCTATGTATTTTGGAGATTGTAGCGTCTCATAATAATAACTTGTAGTCTTATGATCCCCGTTATCGTATATAGTCTCGGTTACACGACCTAAGGTATCATAGTGATACGTAATTGCAAAAGCACTTGACGATAAAAAGATCGAACACACCAGCATTGCCATTGCCAATATTTTTCTCATCTCTAAGCCTCCTATGTTAATAACTAATTTTAATA
Source organism: Candidatus Omnitrophota bacterium (assembly GCA_003142795.1). Classification (GTDB taxonomy): domain Bacteria; phylum Omnitrophota; class Gorgyraeia; order 2-01-FULL-45-10; family 2-01-FULL-45-10; genus FEN-1320. The sequence goes on along the minus strand of PLNN01000030.1, from coordinate 1,845 downwards.
AGCAATAAAAAACCTCCTATCTTTTACGATAGGAGGTTTTTGTTCCAAATTCTGCAAGCTTTGGTTTCATCAACGCTCACAATACGGCTTACAACCGTGTTTATTTGCCGGAAGCGGGCTTTAAATTATTCTGAGATACTGCTGATGTTGCAAGATCTCCTGAATAAGTATAGTTCCCATTTGTTTGAGTCTGATCTGTTTTTAGGCTGTTGACTGTAAGCGTAGCGTCCACAGTGGCCTGATCACCTGTTGACACGAGCGTTGGATCCACTACTGGCATAAGGCCTGCCTGCAGACTGAGCGGACCGACGTCTGCCTGCACAGGCTTAGTGGGGATCGTAGGCACAGCTCTGGTAGCGGTGGGCGTGAATTTAAGCCAGGTGCCGAAAGGAGAGCCGCCTGCCGCATTTCCATTATCATTGTACTGGCTGCTGCGGTCAGGCTGACCGAATAGGTTTTGATATACCCACGTGCTGCCGTTATAAACATACACATCTTTATACTGGACATTACCGCTGGCGTAATACGTATAGGCCTCAATAGTCGTGCTATTCGGCATATACCAATCTGTTTTGCAATTATTGACGGTATCATAATCGGCAACTGACGCCCAGTGCGTTATGGTTCCGCTCGTGCTCCAATAAGTATCGAGCTTGTAATCTGCGGAGCTGGTCTGCCCTGCGTCAAAATAGATCGCTGCTTCTCCGGTACTCAAAAGCTTTTCGGCAAGTCTCTTACTGGCATCATGATACCAGTAAGTTTCGCTCCACGTACTATCTATCGTCCCTGTATATATATCTTTTTTATGAACATTGCCCGAACTAAAGAATGTGTAATTATAACGCTTTATCATGCCGGAACCTGTGCCCGCCAAGGCATCAGTGTAATTTCCGTATAGATAATCGCTCTGAGAATGGATCTGGCCATCACCCAAGGCTGCACTATAATTAAAGGCGCGGTGCCAATCGTTATCGGGCGTTCCTGTTTCGCTGCCGGTAAGGCTTATGCCGTCAAAGAAGAATATCTTGGTATTGAGAGTGCTGGTGACATCGTCATTATAGATATACTTTTCATAGTTATTATTCTTTGTCGTGCCTGTACTATCGAATACTTCTTTCGTGCTGGTCTTGCCATCCGCAAACAATGTGTAGATATCGTGATGCAGAAGACCTGTGGATGTGCCGTTCAGCGTATCGGTGTAGTTGTTGTATATAAGATCATCCTGTGAATGAATAAGCCCATCACCTAAAGTCCCTGTAAAGTTACTGGATCTGTGCCATTTCGAATCAGGAGTTCCGGTCTCGGTGCCTGACAGGCTTGTGCCATCAAAGAAGAAAACTTTAGTATTCAATGAGCTCGAAGAGTCGTCATTGTAGAAATATTTCTCATAATTGTTATCCTTCGTTGCTCCTATGTTGTCAAGCACTTCCTTCGTATTGATCTTACCGTCTGCGAAATAGGTGTAAGTATTATGCTGGAGAAGGCCTACGGAAGTGCCGTTCAGGGCATCAGTATAGTTGTTGTATACCAAATCGTTCTGAGAGTGGATACCGCCATCGCCCAGGATTGCCGTGAAGTTACTCGACTTGTGCCATTTCGAATCAGGAGTTCCGGTCTCGGTGCCGCCAAGAGATGAGCCGTCGAAGAAGTATATCTTCTCAAGGAGCGTCCCTGCGGCATTAGAGGTGTACTTTTCATACTTATTGTTCTTGGTGGTGCCTGCGTTATCGTAGAGCTCTTTAGTAAGGATCTTACCTGTTGTGGGGTCATAGGTGTAGACCACGTGCAGGATGAGGTTTGTGCCGCCAGTAAGGTCAGCGATCGTGTTGTAGATAAGGTCATCCT
>PLNN01000032.1 GCA_003142795.1 Candidatus Omnitrophota bacterium | reverse complement strand
AGTTTTCAAGCGGGGCACACCATAATTACGGTAGCACGGCATTGATGTATGCAGTGGGAACTAAGCTAGCCGATCGTGCCGGTATGGTTAAGATGATTATCTCTAAGGGCGCAGATGTGAATGCAAAAGATAATGGCGGGGAGACTGCCTTAAGTATGGCTATGAAAAATTGGCATCTCAAGTCAATTCATTTGCTCATCGCAGCCGGGGCAAAAGGTGGAATAGTTATTGCATTAATTTTGCCAGTCATTTTAATAGCACTTTTATTAGTTGCTATCTGGAGAATATTTTTTATCAGGAAATAGAAATTGTGTGCCTTGGCTCTCTTGTATTTAACAATTCAGACAATTGTGGACTGCCCCACTTGAAAGCTGTACCACTCGTGCTAATGTCCGCCTCTAAAGGGGCGGACATTTTTATCTCTTAATATCTTAATAAGTTATGCAATTTCCGCCCAAAAACGACCGGACAAAACGGACATCTTGCTTCGCAGGATTTCGCTGGATAGAAGTTTAAGGTACTCAAATTCCGCGAGGAAATCCCTCTCCAATCCCCAAAAATCCTTGATATAGTAAGATATTACCCTTATAATAAAACCAGCTAGATTAGAGAGGTTTTCCCTCGCGCAATAGGAGAGGGACCCCAATAATTCCGTTCTCCTCGGATAATGGGAGAGGCTTAAGGCCGCGATCGATACTACCGACCGCGGCCTTTTTATCTGTCGATGTGTTAAAGGCTTAGGGCATCGCGTTTACTAGCCATGTATCGAATCTTTCCACACCGTAGGCTGTCTAAAAAACCTCTCTGGATTGAGTAATTTTATCGCCAAAATAGGCCAAATCCTCTCTTATATAATGGTCGCTATATAATGAAAATATTGCCCATATTTCGGATATTTTAAAGAGTCGCAAGCCCATTAAATGGGAATTAATTAAAAGCAGAGAGCGCTCTTCGGCGAGGAATTACCTCTCAAATTTCCCAAGAGCCGTAAACAAAGAGGTCATCCCCTTGTGGAATATTTCTGGGGCTCCTGACAGGGAATACCTCTAATCTAATCCAGCCTCGTATCAAAATCTCATTGACGAAATAAAATAGTATGTTATAATTGTTATGCACATATGTGCATAACAATGGGAGGCTATTTTGAGGCCTAAGAAAACTAGATGGGTAAAATGTGTTCCGGGCGAAAGGTGCTTTAAACCGCTGTGTAAACCTTTAAATAAACTGGAAGGTGTTTATTTGACGCTTGATGAGTTTGAGGCTGTGCGCCTGGCCTGTCTTGAGGGATTGAAACAAGTCAAAGCGGCAAAGTTAATGAAGATTTCCCGGTCGACGTTTTCTCGCATTATAACTTCGGCCCATAGGAAGATAGCTGATGGCTTAGTTAACATTAAAGCCATACGTATAGAGGGTGGCTGTTGTGAGATCATAAAGAAAAAAAGAATGATAAGCCATGGTTAAGCCTATAATCGATTGGCTAGTATATGATATCTTTAAGATGAGACAAGGGACTCTTTTTTCCGAAGCCCTGAATTTTTTCCTCTATGACACGATAAAGATATTCTTCTTATTGACCGTCATTATCTTCGCCGTCGCCATCATAAGGACGTTTTTCTCACCAGAGAAAACCCGGGCGATTTTAAGCCATAAGCAGGGTTATTGGGGTAACGTGCTTGCAGCACTTTTAGGGATCGTGACGCCATTTTGTTCGTGTAGCGCAGTTCCCTTATTCTTAGGTTTTGTAGAGGCAGGAGTTCCACTGGGAGTGACGTTCTCATTTTTAGTGGCCTCTCCCATGATCAATGAAGTGGCGCTGGTTATGTTGTGGGGACTTTTTGGCTGGAAAATATCCTTTATCTATATCGGTAGCGGACTTGTTATAGCTATCTTTTCTGGATTAGTGATCGGAAAGCTTAAAGTCGAAGAACTGGTTGAGCATTTCGATCATAAAAAGCAAACATGCTGTGCTCAACCAATCGGCATTACGTTTAACGATAGGGTTGCTTACGCTAAGGGGTATACGGCAGATCTACTAAAAAACATATGGCTGTTTGTAATCCTTGGTATTGGTTTGGGGGCATGGATTCATGGCTATGTCCCAGCGGATTTTCTCGCAAAGTATGCAGGCAAGGGAAATTGGTTTGCGGTGCCTTTGGTGACCCTCATAGGCATCCCCCTTTATTCCAACGCGGCCGGCGTCATCCCGCTTGTCAGCGCATTGACCGAGAAAGGTGTAGCTATGGGGACGGCGCTTTCTTTTATGATGGCAGTGACCGCGCTTTCGCTGCCGGAGTTTATAATACTTCGAAAAGCCATGAAGCTGAAGTTACTTATAATTTTTGCTTCGGTTGTAGGTATAGGAATTATATTTACGGGATATCTGTTTAATCTTATCTTGAAATAAGGAGAAATGATGAAGATAGAAATTTTAGGCATGGGTTGTCCGAAGTGCAAACAGCTTACGGCAAACGCCGAGGCAGCGGTAAAAGAGCTAAACATTTCCGCAGAGATCTCCAAAGTGACTGATATCGACAAGATCACCCAATATGGCGTGATGATGACTCCGGCGCTCGCGGTTGACAGTACCGTCGTATCGGTGGGCAAGGTGTTAAGCAAGGATGAAATCAAAAGGATTATCTCAAAATAATAGGGGGGAAATTGAAAAAACTATTTCTTGTTCTTCTGGCGATTGCTGCACTAAGTAGTAGCGGCATAATTCATTCTTCGCTAGCTCAAGCAGCAGAGGATGCAAAAGGTACTCACGTGGTTGCTTATTATTTTCACGGGACAATGCGCTGTTCTACCTGCTATAAGCTGGAGCAGTATTCAAAGGAAGCAATAGGGGCTGACCTGAAAGTGGTCAATGTGGAAGAAAAAGAAAATGAGCATTATATAAAGGACTACCAGCTTTACACTAAATCGCTTATCCTGTCATTAGTTAAAGATGGCAAGGAAATAAAATGGAAAAATCTCGACAAAATCTGGGAGTGTGTCGGAAATAAGCAAAGATTTATTGATTATGTAAAGAGCGGGGTTGCCGATTTTTTAAAGGACGCTAAATGACAGAGATATTAATAGGTTTTGTGTCAGCGTTGTGGCTGGGGATCCTGACATCCATTAGTCCGTGTCCTTTGGCCAGTAACGTGGCTGCCATTTCTTTTCTATCTAAGAAGATAGCTCATCCGGCGCTTGTGTTCATTTCAGGATTGGCATATACGCTAGGGCGGATGGTTTCTTATGCGGTCTTGGGATGGATTATCATTAGCTCTCTTTTGAGCGTTCCTCAGGTTGCTCAGTTCTTGCAGAAGTACATGGGCAAAGCCCTGGGCCCGCTATTAGTTCTTGCCGGGCTCATTTTACTCGAGATAATTACTATCCGTCTGCCGGGACTGTCACTTTCGCAAAAGCATCACAACAAGCTTGCCGAGTCCGGCGCCCCGGGCGCTTTTTTGCTTGGTTTTATTTTTGCCCTTGCGTTTTGCCCTATCTCCGCGGCGTTATTCTTTGGGAGCCTTATTCCTTTAGCGATCAACAGCAAAAGCGGCATTATCCTGCCGTTTATTTACGGGATCGGCACAGGGTTACCGGTCCTTGTATTTGCTGTCGCCATTGCCTTAGGTGTGACGTCATTGAGCCGTTGGTTTCATAGGATCACGCGTCTTGAATACTATACTCGAAAGATTACAGGAGCCGTATTTATCCTTGTCGGCTTGTATTATGCCTACATATATCTTTTAAAAATCTAGTAGAGGAAAAATGCGATGCCGGAGAATATCATAAAAAAATTGTCATTCTTAGACAGGTTCCTGACGTTGTGGATTTTTTTAGCCATGGCAATAGGGGTTTTATCGGGCTATTTGTACCCTCAAGTCGTCAACTTTTGGAATAAGTTCCAGGCAGGGACTACCAATATACCGATCGCTATCGGCCTTATCCTCATGATGTATCCGCCTTTGGCAAAGGTTAAATACGAAGAGCTTGGGGATGTTTTTCGCAACGTCAAGGTGCTGACCCTGTCATTGGTGCAAAACTGGATCATAGGGCCTATCTTGATGTTCGTGCTGGCAATAGTATTTCTCCGGGGATATCCCGCATATATGGTAGGGTTGATCATGATCGGCCTTGCGCGCTGTATCGCCATGGTAATCGTTTGGAATGACCTGGCCGGCGGGGACACGGAATACTGCGCGGGACTGGTAGCGTTTAACTCCATTTTCCAGGTCTTGTTTTATTCCCTGTACGCCTGGGTTTTTATTACTCTCTTGCCCGGCTGGTTCGGCTTAAAGGGGTCGATAGTTAATATCAGTATGGCGCAAATTGCCTATAGTGTGTTTATTTATTTGGGAATACCGTTTATCGCCGGGATCATTACCCGTTTTACGCTCGTACGTTTAAAAGGTAAGGAGTGGTATCATAAAAAGTTCATCCCAAAAATAAGCCCGGTTACATTGGTCGCCTTGCTGTTTACCATCGCCGTCATGTTTTCACTCAAGGGCGAATATATCGTCAAGATACCCATGGATGTCGTGCGGATCGCCATACCGCTATTGATATATTTTATTGTCATGTTCCTGGTTTCGTTTTACATGGGTAAGAAATTCAAGGCTGGTTATGCCAAAACGGCCACCCTGTCTTTTACCGCCGCAAGCAACAATTTCGAACTGGCTATTGCTGTGGCTGTCGCGGTGTTTGGGATAAATTCCGGGGCAGCGTTTGCCGCGGTAATAGGGCCATTGGTTGAGGTGCCGGCGTTAATAGGCCTGGTGAATGTTTCTTTATATTTTAAACGTAGGTATTTCTCAGCTGAACCCGTAGAACCATTAATAATTAAATAGAGTAAGGTTCCATAAAAAAGGAGGCGAGCATGTTTAGTAAAATTCTCGTGGCGACAGATTTGTCAGAGGCATCTAGGCGCGTGATAGGCTGTCTCGGGGGCCTGCAAGCTTTAGGGGCCAAAGAAATAATCCTTACCCATGCCCTTGGGATCAGGCATCTTGACTATTTAAAATATGAATGGATTAAATCCGTGGAGCCGGTCTTATTCACGCAAAAGAAGACCTTGGAGAAACTAGGCTACAAAGTAAAGATTGAAATAGGCGATAGTGATCCCGCTTGGGAGATAAATAGAATTGCCGATAAGGAAAAAGCTTCGCTAATTGCTATAGGTACGCATGGTAAAAGCATGCTATCTCACGTACTATTGGGAGGCGTGGCGACAGAAATTATGCAGACCGCAAGAAAGCCGTTATTAATAATACGAGTACACATGACAGAAGCCGGTAATGTGACAAAATGCAAAGTCGTGTGCCATGATTTTAAAAGGGCACTTTTATTTGCCACCGATTTTTCCGATACGGCTCAAAGGGCATTTACCTATGTTGAAAAAATCGTAGAAAACGGCTGCAAAAAAGTTACCTTAATACATGTTCAGGATAAAACTCGAATCAATCCGCATTTGAAAAACCGCTTGAAGGGGTTTAATCAAATTGATCAAGAACGCCTCGAAATGCTAAAAAGTAAGCTGATAGATAAAGGAGCCAAAAGGGTAGATATATTATTACCCTATGGATTGCCGATAAGCGAGATATTGAAGGCATCAAAAAAAGGTGAATATTCCTTAATCGTCATGGGCAGCCAGGGGCGGGGGTTCGTTAAAGAGCTGTTTTTGGGCAGCGTAAGCCATAATGTAGTCCGGCAAACGTCTCTGCCCGTTTTTTTGGTTCCGGCTATGAGGTGATTTCTTAAGGCGGTATTTAGAAAAAGGTCTCGGCATGAAAACAATTAATAAATATTTATTCATTATCATTGGATTATTATTGCTTTATATTTTGTTGACTATCAATCAAGGGAAAAGAGAAGGGTCTTGTTGCCCTTTTCCAATTAAACAAAATAATAATAGTCAGAACTTAGGAACCAATGAATAAAAAAAGTGTTCTATTTATCTGTGTTCATAACTCAGCCCGTTCGCAAATGGCTGAAGCATTTTTAAAGCAGATGGCCGGTGATAGGTTTGAGGTTGAGAGCGCAGGGCTTGGGCCGGGCAAACTCAATCCTTTAGCGGTGGAAGTAATGGGGGAAACAGGTATTGATATTTCGCAGAATAAAACAAAAAGCGTTTTTGATTTCTATAAGCAAGGGAAGAGGTATGATTACGTGATAACTGTTTGCGATGAGTCACAAGCCGGACAATGTCCCATTTTTCCTGGGGCAGTAAAGCAGATGCATTGGGGTTTTGACGATCCTTCAGGATTTCAGGGAACATGGGAGGAGAAATTAGAGAGAACCCGAGAGGTTAGAGATAATATTAAGCGCCGGATTATTGAATGGCTTAATGAAAAATAGTCGATGTCCAGACAACGATAGACGGACAATTCTATCTCTTAATTTCTCAAATAGTTACGTCATTTCCAACCAAAATAGACCGGACAAAACAGACATATTTCGCGAGGAAACCCCTCTCTAAACTCCAAAAATCCTTGATATGGTAGGATATTACCCCTATAATAAAACCAGCTAAATCAGAGAGGTTTCCCCTCGGCTCATAGGAGAGGGACCCCATTTTATTTTTGTACCGTGAGGATAACTAATATGAGCGATATATATCTGACCGAAGAAGGTTACCACAAATTAGTAAAGGACCTGGAGCGCTTAAAAACGGTGAAGCGCAGGCAATTATCGAAAGCTATAGGGGAGGCCAGGGACCACGGAGATATTTCTGAGAATTCCGAATACGATGCTGCCAAGGAGGAGCAGGCTTTTAATGAAAAAAAGATAGCCGAGTTGGAAGCGAAGCTGGCGTGTGTGCGTATCCTTAATAATGAAGAGATGCCTAAAGACAGGGTCCTGGTCGGCGCGACAGTAGAGATCGAGGACCTGGATACGAAAGAGAAGATAGTGTATATGCTGGTTTCTGAGGTAGAGGCGGACTATAAGCAGGGGAAGATATCAGTTTCTTCGCCTGTCGGACAAGGTTTGATGAACCACAAAGAAGGTGAAGCAGTAGAGATAAAAATTCCGGCAGGTATTCTACGCTACAAAATATTAAAAATTTCGCGATAAAATCCCTCTCTAATTCCCAAAACCCCTTGATATAGTAAAATATTATCCCTATAATAAAACCAACTTAATGAGAGAGGTTTCCCCTGTAGAGGTATGAAAATCTAATCATGATACGTACATCGATTATCCTGGCTTTTATCGTGGCGCTGTGTTGCAGTCCTTTACTGTGCTGCCTCGCCTTTGGCGAAAATTCCTGGACGTTTGTTGTCATAGGGGACACCAGGGGTGAGCGGGAAACGACTACAGGCGTGAGCGAATATCTACCTAAAATAGCTTCCAAAATAACTTCTCTTAATCCGGGCTTAGTGCTGGTTAACGGCGATCTCATAAACGGTGATGCTCTGAGCGATACGCCGGATGTCAACAATCCCAGGATCCCGTACGCAACTCAATTTGCGAATTGGAAGACCGCTATGAGGCCTGTTTATGGCGCCGGTATAACCATCTATCCGGTGCGGGGTAATCACGAAAATTATGCGTCGGATAACGATCCTCCGATACCCAGCTTAAAGCAAGCTTATTTTGACGCCTTCGGGTCAACCGTTCCCCAGAATGGCCCGAATAACGGGGCTGACGATAACCAGGCAGGGTTTAGCTGGAACCTTAAAGAAAAGAACGTTCGCGTAGTCACGGCGGACCAATACTTTTATTATCACGCAACCCCGCTAGGCGGTAGAAGCTATTATGAGATAGACCAGGCGTGGGTCGATGCACAGCTTAGTAAGACTGCACCCCGCCCGTATACTTTTGTTATGGCTCATGAGCCGGTATACTCGCTTTCTCACGAGGAGGGCGGATTCTACGGCACTTCAGCTCAAGGAATGGCCGATCGCGAGGCATTCTGGAATTCCCTCGGCGCTAATGACTCAAAAATGTATTTGACGGCTCATGTTCATAATCTGCAGGTCGGTACTGCCGTAGATGATAGCGGAAACGTTATTTACCAGAACATGATGGGTAATGGCGGCGCAAAGCTGAATTCAATAGATGGTGCCAGAGATCCTCTCTTAACCCCCACCTATTCAAATGACACAGACTACGGATTTTCGCTATTTACGGTGACCGATAACAATATCACTGAAACATATTACCTGTATGACTCTACTTCGGATACGTGGACTGTTGCGACCTATACCATCAAGTTATTGGCCAATAAAGTTTGTACATGGAATACGCCTTCGGGAATCTTCTCCGATGCGTCCAGTTGGGATCCCGGCATAGTCCCCGATGCGGCATATACGGCGGTTTTTGATAGCGGCGCCGGCACATCATCAACAGCTGATTTTACAGCAGGCGCATATAACAAGAGGCTGTTTGTAGCCAGTGGCTCGGTCACATTCAACTTGGCTGGCAACACCTACACAGCGGACAGCACTGCCATTGACGGCAGTGAAGATGCCAGCTATTGTCCAAGCCTTACAATATCGGGGGCCGGTTCACATTTTAATACGACCTCTCTGACAATGGACGGGGTTTCGTCGTTTATAGTGAATACGGGCGCTTTTGCGACGTGCGATAAAATTACTATTGAAGGCGGGACTGCCACTATAATAGGTGATATAACCGTGAATAACTTTAATCTGACAGCCGGCACTCTTGACCTAGGAGCGAACACTTTGACTCTCGGAGCAGCTGGAGCCGGTAACTATACACAGGCAGCGGGCACCACCCTAAAGACGACTATCCAAAGTACTGCTGTTGCAGGCAATATTAATGCTTCAGGTGCAGCCAGTGGAATATGCGCGGTAACCGGAGCGTCCAAACTTAGTATCACTGTAGATCCGGTATATATTCCCAGCAACACGACATGGACGATCCTTGACGGTGCGGCAGGAACAAAGGGCATTGCAGTACTGCCCACCATTACATCGAATAGCCGCGTGCTTACGTTCACGGCGGCAGCGGCGAACGGCGGCGATGACCTGACCGTTACCGCTACACGCATCGCCAATGTCTACGCGGATGATGCTTCTGGCAATTCGAATGCAGCCGCCGCAGGCGCGATTCTCGATAGCATTGCGGCGCATGGAGCGACAGGCGATATGGGAACAGTGCTGGGCGCGCTCGATGCTCTTCCGTCCGCGGCAGCGGTTGACCAGGCGCTCCAGACGGTGCTTCCGACGGTCGATTCTGGCACGACCACTGCGGCCACTAACGCGCTCAGCCAGTTCATCGGGACCGCTACCGACAGGTTAGAGGGGCTTTATGCCCAGGCGCATAACGAAGAAACAGGGGAAACCGGCGTATCTACCGGAAGCGAAGGGCGTAAAGGTTTTGAAGCATGGGGCAGGGGCTTCGGCGAATATGCCCACCAGGACCCGCGCGGGACGAGTAACGGTTATCACGCGACTATCTGGGGAACCGCACTTGGAGGAGATACCCCCGCATTTAGCAACAGGGTACGTTTAGGCGTTAGCGGTGGCTATGCGGCAAGCGACGTCAACTCCAAAGATAACTCCGGCGCAAGCGATATCAGCAGCTACCAGTCGGCTTTCTACGGCGGCTACATGGATCCCGAGAAGCCCTACTACATAAACGGCGCATTCTCCTTCGCCTATAACACGTACAAAGGAAGGAGAAATATCTCCGCAGGCGCTATCCAGAGGATGGCCAACTCCAGCTACAGGGGCCAGCAGTACTCGGTCTTGTTCGACGGCGGCTATACCTTTAAGACCAAGCAAGTCAACATAACCCCCATCGCCTCGCTTCAATACCTGCACCTGCACATCCAGAGCTACACCGAGACAGGGGCTGATGCCCTCAACTTAACTGTTAAGAGCCAGGATTACGACCTGCTCGAGACAGGCCTTGGCGCAAAGTTTGACCATTCCTTCGAGGTCAGCTACGGCACCATAATCCCCGAGATACACGTCAAGTGGCTATATGACGCCATAACCGACAAGCAGGCCACCACATCTACCTTCTCAGGAGGCGGCGGCTCATTTGCAACTGACGGTTTTACTCCTGCCCGCAACGCCTTAAATGTCGGCGGAAGGCTGGCCCTGGTCACCAAAGGCAACTGGAGCTTTGACGCCAACTACGACTTCGAATACAAGCAGGACTACACCTCACATACGGGTTGGGCTGATATTAGATATAGCTTTTAACCCTGCCATTATACCCAAGTACAATTGACCATTTCTTGGATTTCTTCTACCATGCCAGCATAGAACAGAAAAAGGAGGACGCACGCATGGGAAGCCTATTAGTGGGGCTAGTGGTTCTGGTTTTGGATATTATCGCCATCGTTGATGCTGTAAAAAGTCCTATCGACTCAGGCAAAAAGGCATTATGGGTCATCCTGATACTTTTCCTGCCCGTCATCGGCATGGTGCTGTATTTTTTTATCGGAAAGAAGAAATAACTAACCAAGGGAGGTGGGTATGAAAACAATGCATATAATAAAGAGGGTGTTCCCTCTTTTATGCATGGTATTTGTGTTGATGTTTTGCATGGAGACGTGTTCGTATGCCGTAAGCGCAAAGGATATAAATGTTGGCGTGAGCGAGTCGCTTAGGACCCTTAAAGGTATAAAGGGAGGCGATGACGTCATAGCCAAGTCTAAGGGGCTTCTGGTATTTCCGGGAGTGTTTAAGGGAGCTGCCGGCGTAGGAGCCGAATACGGAGAAGGAGTCCTCAGGATAAATGACAGGACGGTCGATTATTACAGTACTGCAGCCGCTTCAATAGGAGTCCAGCTGGGTGGATCTAAAAGGAGCGTTATAATCGCGTTCATGACCAGTGACGCTTTGAAAAATTTCCAAAAGAGTAACGGCTGGAAGATCGGTGCTGACGCAACCGTAGCCGTGATAACGCTCGGAGCCGGCACGCAGATCAGCAGTGCCGTTGCCAACAAGCCGATCGTTGCGTTCGTGTTCGATGAAAAAGGACTGATGTTTGACCTCAGCCTTAACGGCGCGAAGGTCACGAAGATCAAAAGGTAGATATAAAAAGGGCTGGACGGGAACGCCCAGCCCTTTTTATGATACTTTCTTACCATTTTAAGAGCATACCCGAAAAATTTGAAATATGGATGAATATAAACAGTTTCCTGCGGTAGTCAGCGGTACGCTTACCACCGTTGACCGCCAGAAAATATCATTCCAGCATTTTAAGAATGGCTGCCGGGACGTCATCATTATTGCGCATGGTTATTATAATAGCAAACAGGCGGTGGCTTTGCAGCAGCTGGCCCGGGTGCTTGGGGGAGAATACGATATTTTTATGTTTGATTTTCGCGGGCACGGCAAAAGCAGCGGCGTGTTTACCTGGACGAGCCGGGAAGGGAATGATCTACGGGCTGTATTAGATTTTATTGCTCCGCAATACTCCAGGAAAGGGTTGATCGCCTTTTCTATCGGAGCAAGTATCAGCATTAACGTCCTCGCAAATGATAAACGTGTGGACAGTTTTGTTTGTGTCAGCGCTCCTTCGGACATGGCGAAAATTGAATACTGGGTATTGGCTCTTGACTGGAGAGGGGACGCGGTATACACATTATTGGACCCCGCAGGAAGGATCGGCAAAGGAGTGCGGCCGGGGCCATTCTGGCTGGCCAAGGAGAAGCCTATAGATAACGTCGCTAAGATCACCATTCCGGTCATGTTCATGCACGGCAGCCGGGATCGGGTGATCAGGCCGTGGCATTCCGAGGCCCTATACAAAAAGGTAAGCGGGGTGAAGAAAACAATTACTATCAAGAACGGGCCGCACGCAGAGTACTTAATGCGGGACCATCCCGGGCAATTTGTCGCAGAAATAAAAAATTGGTTCCTTAGCACGCTATGAAGAATGAAAATCCGGTTATCCATAAGATATTTGCCCAAATTTCTTCCCAATTTCCGGACAGGATATGCCTTCAGATAAAAAAAGGCCCTGTCTGGGAGAGGTGGACATACGGGCAGGCAGAAGACCTCTCCTTGAGGATAGGCGCATTCCTTATTAGAGAGGGTTTTAAAAAAGGCGACTTCGCGGCTGTATGTTTGGAGAACCGGCCGGAATGGGCAACGATCTATTTAGGCATAATGGCTGCGGGCCTTACCTGCGTCCCTTTAGATCCGCAGCTGATCGAACAAGAAATAGGAAATCTCATCAATGACTGCGCCGCAAAGATCATATTCGCCTCCAATGCCGTTTTCCAGGCAAAAAATATCAATAAGATAAAATCCGGGCTGGACAAGATCGTCATCCTGGACCTGGATATTGAGAAAGAGGGCCTTATAGGCCTGGCGCAGGTAAGATCTACCTTGCCGGAAGGCGCCGCATGGCCCGAGGTTTATTCCGAAGATATCGCTTCGCTTATCTATACGTCAGGCACCACCGACAAGCCCAAAGGGGTAATGCTCACGCACAAAAATATATGCTCCGATTTCCAGGGCATCGATAAGCTGAAACTCTTCTCGGATAAGGACATTTTCATATCGATATTGCCGCTGCATCATGCCTACCCTTTCATGATCACGCTGATCACGCCTCTTTTCTGCCGCGCGCGGGTCACGTATACTTCGAGCCTTAGGAGCGATGAATTGCTGGACCGGATGAGAGAGGCCGGGGTAACGGTATTGGTAGGGGTGCCGCAGCTCATTTCCCTGTTCTATATGAATATATCGGAGAAGGTAAAGAAGATACCGTTTATGTTAAGGATACTTCTTTTAGGGCTGATCGAGATATTATGGCTGATAAGAAGGTTTAGCCGGATAAATCTAAGCAAGCTGGCCCTGCCTGCAATACACCGGCCATTCGGGCGGGCTTTAAGATTTTTTGCCTGCGGCGGCGCAAAGTTAAACGAAGAAGCGGCGAGATATCTTATGAAGATCGGTTTTACGATACTTGAAGGATACGGGCTTACCGAAACTTCGCCTGTGGTGGCTTTTAACCCGTTAAAGAGGTCGAAGATCGGTTCTGTCGGCAGGGTGATCCCCGATGTAGAATTGAAAATTGACGGTCCCGACGCAGCGGGTGTGGGCGAGGTGCTGATAAAAGGCCCCAATGTCATGAAAGGCTACTATAAACGGCCGGATGAGACCTCGAGCGTCTTAAAGGACGGCTGGTTTTATTCCGGCGACCTTGGCCGTATAGACAAGGACGGCTATCTTTATATTACAGGAAGGATGAAAGAGATAATTGTTTTAAGCTCCGGCAAAAATATCTATCCCGAAGAGGTCGAAACCCATTATGCCAAGAGCCCTTACATCAAAGAAATATGCGTTCTTGGCGTCGGCGGAACGGAGGAAGAGAGGCTGTCCGCCGTGGTGGTACTTGACTCTGACTATTGCCGCAAGAAGGGGGAGGTCGATCTTAATAGCGTGATCAGGTGGGAGCTGGAAAACCTGTCTGAGGGACTTACTCCCTACAAACGCATCAAGGGCTTTATTATCGTAAAGGAGGGCATACCGCGCACCCGGCTGGGCAAGATAAAAAGGTATGAAGTCAGGAAAAAATATCTGGATGAGCTTAAAGGCATAAAATTAAATGGCGCGGCGGAGGAAATTCCCGCCACAGATGAGGACCTCAGGCTGCTCTCCTCCGGTGTCAGCAGGAGGATAATAGAAGCCCTTAATAAACATGTTAAAGTAAAAAGGGGGATATCCCCGGCCGATCACCTGGAATTGGATCTCGGTATCGATTCGCTGGGCCGCGTGGAGTTGATGGTGATGTTAGAGCAGGCATTTAACATTACAATACCGGATGAGGCGATGGCTAAGGCCTCTACTGTTAAAGAACTTATTCTTGAGATAGAGAGGCTGGTCCCGGGTGAAGGGGCCCAGGGAGAGCGCGTTCCACAGGTTAAGAGCCGCGCCCTATGGAACGAGATCTTAAACGAAAAACCCGCCAAAGATATAATAGAAAAGATAAATCTGGCGCCAAACCGGATGACAATTTTCGGGATGCTGCTATTTGCCGGAATTTTACGCCTTGTCTTCAGGGTGATCTGGCGGCTCGAGGTTTTCGGGACAGAAAATATTCCGGAAAAGGGAAAGTGTATCTTGTGCGTTAACCACGGCAGTTACCTGGACGCGTTTATTGTCGAGGCTTCTATGCCTGCGCGTTTACGGAAGGGCCTTTTCTTTGTCGGTTTTAAAGCCTATTTCGAACAGCCCATTATTAAGAATATCGTAAAATATATCAAGGTCATTCCCATCGATCCGGGTATGCACTTCGTGGAAGCTATGCAGGCGTCTTCTTATGTCCTTAGAAATGACAAGATAGTCTGCATCTTCCCGGAGGGCCAAAGGACCATCGACGGAAATGTTAAAGAATTCAAAAAGGGCGTCGGAATATTGGCAAAAGAACTGGATATTCCGCTGGTCCCCGTATTAATAACGGGTTCATATGAATCCTGGCCGAGGACAAAGCCGCTTCCGAGGGCGCATCCGATCAAAATAACTTTTGGAAAGCCTTTTGGTTTTGGCGAACTTAAGAAAGAGGGGCTAAGATCCGGGGTCAAAGATGAATATGAAGCAATAGCTTCCGGCATAAGGGAAGAGGTCGTAAAGCTCAAGGGGAAATCGGGTTCTCATGCCTGACTATCGCAATATTGACCTCCATAAGATCGCGCTTACCGTGATAGAGAAATATGGTTTTGATTTCGTCATGGCAAAACCTGTGCTGGATGAGATCAACGCCCTTGATCCAAGGAAACTTTCTGATGGCAGGCAGGGCGAAGCAGGAGACCTCCGAGAGCTTCTCTGGTCATCGATCGATAACACGGAATCCATGGATCTTGATCAGCTGGAATATTGTCTCCGCGGCAACAATGATGAGATCATGGTCAAGGTCGCTATTGCCGACGTCGATTTGTTTGTGCCGAAAAACTCCCAAACCGATGTCTACGCCTCACGAAATGGGACATCGGTATATACAGGGATCGATGTTTTCCCCCTGTTGCCCGCTCGCCTGTCAACCGAGCTTACCTCTTTGCTGCCAGGGACGGATCACTACGCCATGGTCATTGAATTCGGCGTTTTTCCCGACGGAGCGGTCACCCCGGGCGCCGTTTACCGTGCGCTCATACGCAATAAAGCAAAACTTATCTATGAAGAGATCGGCGATTGGATCGAAGGTAAAACAGGAGTTCCCGCGTCAGTAGAGGGCGTACCCGGCCTTAAGGAACAATTGGAGTTACAGGATGAAGCCGCCGAACGCTTAAGCAAATTTCGCGTGGAGCAGGGAGCTCTTGAGTTTGACACAATTGAAGCTAAGCCGGTCATACGCGAAGAAAAGGTCGTCGCGCTCATTATCCAGGAAAAGAACCGCGCGCGTTCTATTATAGAAAATTTCATGATCGCTGCGAATTTCACTATGTCGCAATTCCTAAGGAGCGCGGGGGTCCCGATGATCCAGAGGGTAGTGCGTGTTCCAAAAAATTGGGAGGGGATCATGAAGGTCGCCGCAGCCTATCATGAGACCTTGCCGCTCCAACCTGACGCTAAGGCCCTCGAGCAGTTCCTCCATAAAAGAAAGATCGCCGATCCGGGAATATTCCCCGACCTCTCTTTGACGATCGTCAAGTTACTGGGGCCGGGTGAATATGTGATGCTTGAGCCGCAGGCAGATTCCATAGGTCATTTCGGCCTTGCGATAATGGATTATATCCATGGGACGGCCCCTAACAGGCGTTATGTCGACGTGATCATCCAACGGCTTTTGAAATCGGTTTTGTATAAGCAGCCTTGTCCGTATACCCGGGATGAATTGGTTGATTGTGCCGCCCGATGCACGGACCGTGATGAAGCCGCTAATAAGGTCGAGCGCTTCATGCGTAAGGCAGCGGCAGCCGTATTGTTAAGCGGCAGGATCGGCGAATCTTTTGACGCGATAGTCACGGGAGTGTCTGAAAAAGGGACGTATGCTCGGATCATAACGCCTCCGGCTGAAGGGCGTGTCATGCGCGGGGAAAAGGGATTGTTTATCGGGCAGAAAATCCGCGTCCGCTTGATCGGTATGGACCCTTATAAGGGGCAGATCGATTTCGAGGGGGTCCAGAACATTCTCCAATCCCCAAAATCCTGAAATTATACCCAGGTACAATTGATTCCATATTGGATACTTCTATAATGTTGCCATAAAAGGAGGTGGAGCATGTTATACACAGTTGCGGTTATTCTGGTCGTGCTTTGGCTGTTAGGGTTGGTCACGTCATACACCATGGGCGGGTTTATCCACATCTTGCTTGTCATCGCCGTTGTCGTTATTCTTTTGCGTCTCATCAGCGGACGGAAACCGCTTTAATCGCCCCGGAAAGGCAAATATGCCGGCTAATATCAGGATCATCCACGCGCAAGAGTTCATCAAGGCAAATCCGGAAGGACAGCTTAATCTCGACGAGTCCATGAAAATGCTTATCGAGATCGCGTCAGCCTCGGCCCCCTTGGTCGACTACGACATAATCCTGGACACTCGAAAGGCGCAGTCGAGAATGTCTGAAACAGACCTTTGGTTCCTGGCGTCTGAACTAAATAACTACTTTAGCAAGGCTTTTTCCCGGACCCAAAAGACGGCTGTTCTTTGTCCGCTTCAACAATCTGATAACGCAAAGTTCTTCGCGCTCTGCGCCAAAAACAGAGGTTTCAAAGTCAAAGCATTCACTTCTTTCGAAGAAGCATACGAATGGCTGATCGCGGATAGGACCTGAAATCATAGGTAAAAAATTGTTGAGGAGTTTATTCGTGTGTAGTAAAATATACGCCGGGAGGGGTGTAGCCGCTACACATGAAAATGACAAAGCAAAAGAAAACAAAAAAGTTTGTATCAAGAAATAAGACCCGGGAAGCGGAGCAGGTGCGGATTGCGGAATTAATCCTGCAACAAGCTTACGAGCTTAGGATTAAAGACGGGCAATTGAGGAATGGGGCAAAGAAACAGATAAGGTCAGAAAAGCAGATCAAGATAGATGCTGCCTTAATACGGAAAAAGAACCTGGAGATCGCTAAGCAGCGCGAGGAGCTTTTACACGTAACCAGGGTAGGAAAACTTGCGGAATTTGTCTCGTCCTTAGCCCATGAGATCAGCCAGCCTCTTACAGCTATCCTTTCCTACGCCCAGGCTGCCCAACGCATGCTCGCGGACAGGGAGCCTGAATCACAGAAGATCCTCTCCTACATCATCGATGATGACCGGCGGGCGGTTGAGGTCATCCGGCGATTACGTTCGCTGTTAAAGAAGAGCGTGCCTGAAATGAAGCCGCTGGATATCAACGTCCTCATTAATGATACTGTTATGCTTATCGCTACCGATGCCGCCGTAAGGAATGTTATCTTAAAGATCGAGCTTGGGAGCGGTCTCCCGCTTATCCGCGGCGACCGTATACAACTGCAACAGGTCCTCCTGAATCTTATCAGTAATAGTTTCGATGCTTTGGAGAGCAGCCAGGGTATCCGTGAAATATTGATCCGTACATCGCGTAAAGATAACCACGCGATCATTGTGGAGGTGAAGGATTCCGGATGCGGGATCCCCGCGCGCAATATGCTCAAACTCTTCACCCACTTTTTTACGAGCAAACCGGATGGTTTGGGTATGGGGTTGTCTATCAGCCGTTCTATCGTTACGGCGCACGGCGGGCGCTTGGATGCAATAAATAATCGCGGCCGCGGCGCTACCTTTTATTTTACCATTCCTGCCGGCGCGAAGGGCGCTTAATGGATAATCGCAAGCCGCTTATCTATGTCGTTGATGACAACGTCTCTATATGCAGGGCCCTGGCCTTATTGTTGAAATCACACGGATTTACGGTCAAGACGTTCACTCGCGCAGCAGGCTTCCTGTCGTATAAGCATCCCAAGTTGCCGTCATGCCTGGTCCTTGATATCCGGCTGCCGGATATCGACGGGCTTACCCTTCAGCAGACGATGGCTCGACAGGGCATCACCATTCCCATTATCTTTATCACGGGGCACGGTGATATCCCCATGAGCGTAAAAACCATGAAGGCAGGAGCAATAGATTTTCTTCCCAAGCCCTTTACGAAGAAGAAGCTACTCGATGCCATTACGCAGGCCATTTTAAAAAGCAAAACTGATAATAAAGAACAAGCCGAAATATCAAAGATCGAACGCCGCGTCAGGACACTGTCTCCGCGGGAACTGGAAGTTTTTAAACTCGTAGCCAGGGGGATGCTGAACAAGCAGATCGCCTTTAAGCGGGGGACTTCCCTCCAGACTATAAAGGTCCACCGCGGCCGGGTCATGCAGAAGATGCAAGCCAAAACCGTGACTGAACTCATCCATTTCGCCCAAAAAGCAGGCATTAAATGAGCCCACAACTTATGGAGTACCCTTTTATATTCGCTACGACGTAAGTTGTTAGGGCGAATTTATCCCTCCCCCAAAGCCTAAGGTTATACCTAGGTACAATTGATTTAATCCCTGCAGCCCCTCATAATAACACTATGAGCGGACAAATTTTTATTGTGGACGACGACAAATCAGTGTGCCGCGCGTTGGACATCCTGCTGGTTACGTACGGGTTTACCGTAGATACCTTTACTTCCGCAGAGGATTTTTTTCGCGCTGTGCCCAATAGCGTTCCCGGTTGTTTGATCCTGGACATCCATATGCCGGGATTAGACGGATGGGAAACGCAGCAGCGCCTTGTTGCGTCGGGATCCAGCCGTCCGGTCATTATTATGTCGGCGGATAAAAATAGAGGGCTTAACGAGAGGGCTTTAAAAGCAGGGGCAGCGGGTTATTTGCAAAAGCCGTTTAATGACCAGGCGCTGGTCGATCTCATTAAGGTTGCGGTGGATCGTAATAAATGAAAAATAATACGTTATGCCGGTTACTTATAATAATGACCTGTCTTTTGGCATCATCAGGGTGCGCCCATGTGCGGCATGCCGTACCGGAAAATCTTGTCGGGAAGGCCGTTGTTGTCGGTATGCCGGACCTGCGCTACTATGCGTATAAGGCCGATTCCCCCTATATGCGGAAGAGCCTGGCAGATTCGTTTAAAGAAGAAGGTGAATCGGACTATATGGTTAACGGTGTTAAGACCTACCCCGCGCTTATTATCGGAGGTGGCGTATCTAACAGCGCCTACGGTATAGGGCTATTGAGCGGGTGGGCAAAGGAAGGCTCACGGCCGGTATTCAAGATAGTTACAGGCTACTCAAGCGGGTCGTTACTAGCCGTTGCCGTGTTTTCAGGAAAAGAATATGAAGAACGGCTTGCGGACCTGTTTACCTCGATATCGACCAAAGATGTCGTGAGACAAAAGGGCATCTTTAGCATCCTGTTCGGGGATTCCGTGAACAGCTCGTCTTTGTTCGCTAAAAAGATCGATGATATCATGGATGAGGACCTGATGGCGAAGATCGCCAAAGAACACGCGAAGGGACGCAGGCTATACGTGGGGACCTCGGATCTTGACGCCCAGCAGTTTGTTATATGGGATATGGGAGCGCTTGCTTCCATAGGAGGCCCTAATTCGGTCAAGATGTTCCGCAAAATAATCCTGGCCTCATGCTCGTATCCGGTCATGCTTCCTCCGGTCTATTTCCAAGTAGAAGCCGGCGGCAGGCGTTATGACGAGATGCATGCCGATGGCGGGGTCATGGGAGGGATATTTTATATTAATCCGTTATTCGAAGGCGTGGGATTCAGGACGCAGTTATATATCCTAAATTGTTGTTATATGTCGCCGCACGCGAAACAGGTGGAAGACAACCTGACGGCGATAACCTCACGGCTGATCGAAACCGCCACAGCGTCAAAAATGAGCGGGGACACGTATAACATATACGCATTTGCGAAGGAAAAAGGATGGGATTACAATTTAGCGTATATCCCGGAAGATTTTAAGCCTGGCCAAAAAGAGATGTTCGATAAGGACGAAATGAAGAGGCTCTTTAAACGCGGATATGATGACGCGGTAGAAGGTTATAAATGGCACAAGGCTCCGCCCGGACTTGAGGCATGGGAAACGGCCCATCAAGGCTTATATGAAAAATAAAAAAGAAATAATCCGGTTTATATTTGCAGGGACTGTTGTCAATGCAACGGACTTCGGCGTTTATTATATTTTGTTGCATTTCCTGGCTTATAGCATATCTAAAGGCATCTCTTTTACTTGCGCAGGTATTGTCGGGTATTTAATTAATAAATATTGGACATTTAAACACAACCAGCCGTCGTACGCTGAAATTGTCCGCTATATACTGATCAATTTCTTGGCGTTGGGGATCAATGTTTCAACAAACCAAACTATCCTTAACGTGCGGCCCGGAGGTGTCTTATTAGCTTTGATCACCGCCACGGTATTAACAGGTATATTTACCTTTGTTTGTTTTAAATGGTGGGTTTTTAGGACACCGGCCAAAGACGGGGTTCCTTTTGTGTGGTGGAGATGGTTCCCGTTGAGGTATACGGTAGGGGCTATCGCGCGGCGGAAAGGATTTATAGACCCCATTAAAGTCATATCCCAGTTGGAGAATTTTGCGCAACCCTCGGAGGTAGCGGCCCCGATGGAACTTGTGCGTTCCGGTATAGTCCTGCACGCCCGCGGCCTGATAAATAATCTGGCCATCCAGCATAACCTTGATTGGATCTGGCCGTACTGGGTCGAATGCCAGTATAACCCCCGGAACGACGCGTTTATCCCCCGTTCATTTTCCCTGACGCAGATCAATCTGACCCATAGGAATTGGACGGCTTTGGGCGTCCCGGACAGCAATGAATTTTCCATAGTTGATCCGCGCGGCCTCGTTACTCCCTGTTACGACGGCTGGTCGCTTGACGCATGGATCATCCCTGCCGAGGGGAAGCCGTTGATCCCCTCCCGATTAGCGGAGGTTTCGCAGAGACTGGATATGGACGGCGGCCTTTGCGTCATTACAGAATCCCGCCTTGATAAATTGAGGCTTCAAGTCAAGGCCCGGGTCATCGGGTCAGCGCAATCCCCGGTCTGCCAGGTCCAGGTTGAAGGTTCCGCTAATAAAGCAGCGCGGCTCGTTATTTCCCTGCGGCCGTATAATCCCGAGGGCGTGAGCTTCGTACACGACATCGCCTTGCTTGAAAACCGGATGGGCTGGAAGGTGAACCTGAAAAATTACGTGTATTTTAATGTCCTCCCGGAGCAATGTGAAATATCGTATTATCGCCAGGGCGATGTTTATAGCCGTTTGTCGCTGCAGGAAAATAAGAAAGAAATTTGGTGCAGGGTAGGAATGGCCTCCGCGGCAGCGGTATATGAACTGAGAGAGGGACAAACGCGGGAAATCACGGTTTCAGCGCCCCTGGCTGAAAATGTGGCCGATAAAGGGTCTTATACAGATGACCAGAGCACCGCCCAACTTGCTTGGGAGAAGAGCCTCCGGCCGGAGTGCTCCCTGCAAATCCCGGATGAACATTTTAAGTTACTTTACGAAATGGCTGTCCGCACCATGGTCTTGCATTCTCCCAAGGAAGTTTATCCCGGGCCGTATATTTACCGGCGGTTTTGGTTCCGCGATGCCGCTTTTATATTATACGCTTTGTTATGCGTCGGGTTTAAGGAACGCGTACGGCGCTCCTTGGATTGTTTCCGCTCACGCCAGACAGCCCAGGGTTATTTCCTTTCCCAGGAAGGCGAATGGGATTCTAACGGCGAGGCCTTGTGGATAATGCGCCAGTATTGCGAGATGACAGGGGATGTCCCGCCAAAAGAATGGAAAGGATCAATACAGAAAGCCGGCAGGTGGATCTGTAAAAAACGGCTGCCTGGGGATATAAAATTTGAACATGCCGGTTTGTTGCCCGCGGGTTTCAGCGCCGAGCACCTGGGGCCTAATGATTTTTATTACTGGGATGACTTTTGGGCCGTTGCGGGATTGAGATCAGCGGCCTTTTTGTGCGCCGCTTATAAGGATAATGATGAAGCTATTAATTTTGAAAGGGAATCAAATGCATTGCTGGAGAGTATAAACCAAAGTTTAAAGAGGACGGGCGAACGCTTAAAAAGGCCCGCGATACCGGCCTCCCCTTACCGTCGTTTGGATACGGGGGTGATCGGATCTTTGTCTGCCAGTTATCCGCTTCGTGTTTTTGTAAAGGACGACCCGAGGATCTTGGACACAGCTGATTATTTAATGAAAAATTGCCTGGTTCGCGGCGGATTTTATCATGATATGACTCACTCCGGAATTAACCCTTACCTGACTTTGCATTTAGCCCAAGTGCTTTTGCGGGCGGGTGATCCCAGGTATTTTGATCTGATGACCGCGGTGGCAGATCTCGCTACATCTACTGGACAATGGCCGGAGGCGATCCATCCGCGCACCGGCGGCGGATGCATGGGAGACGGGCAACATGTTTGGGCCGCAGCGGAATGGGTTTTGATGATAAGAAATTGTTTTGTGCGCGAGGAAGATGACCGGCTGATCTTATGTTCGGGAATCCCGAAAGCCTGGCTTGATAAAAATCAAACGATCGCGTTCGGGCCCGCGCCGACAAGTTTTGGGGATATCCGGATCTCCATAAAACCACAGGGGGAAAATATCCTTATCGAATGGCGGGGAGAATGGTTCGCGAATGAACCGCCGATAGATATCCAATTGCCCGGTTATAAGAGCGTAAGAATATCACCTGCAACGAATTCCCTTAAATTGAAGTATGAGGCGGGTAAATGATGAAGGACTTTACGGCTATAAAAGACATTAAGGCTAGATTCAAAGATTTTATCATAGTGAATTTCGAGGAGAAGATCTACCCGGAAGAGATAGAGAAATTTTATACTAAAGTTGCCCCTATCAAAGAGATGTGCGTCTTTACAGTATCCGGAATGGGAGGCGTAAAAAATTCAAGGGTCCTTTGGGCTATCATCCGCCCGGATCTTGAAAATTTCAGGGAATTTGCCTCAGTGAACCTGCATTCAGCCATTAAGGAGAGATTCGGTAATATCCCGCCGTCGTTCCCTGCTTATAAAAGGCTTAAAGGTTTTACTATTACACTTGAGGACCTGCCGCATGACCTGCTTGGTAAGGTAGATAGAAATGCGGTCAAGGAAGTATATGAACCCAGGGTGAGGGCAGGAATAGAAGGCGCTCTCCCCGTATTCGAAGAGCTAACGGCTGCGGACCGGCTGTTGATAGGGTCCAGGACCGGCATAAAAATTTTGGAATGCCTTAAGGAGCAAAGCGGCATTAAAAGACCGATAATACTTGAGGATTCTTTGGAGCTGGACCTTGGCGTGGATTCGTTAGGCAGGATAGAGCTTGCTTCGTATCTTGAGTTAGCTTTTGGCGTAGACATAAAAGACGAGGCGATCTCGCGGGCCTTTACCGTAAAGGACCTTATTCTGGGAATAACGGCTGCGTTAAAAGGAGCTAAGGGCATCCCCCCGGAGGAGGATAAACTTTTACCTTTAAGCCCGGACTACTGGAAAAAACATTTACAAGTCCTGCCGAAAGAAGAGCATCTTGGGGCGCTCGAATTCAGTACCGGTTTTTTCGCCTGGCTGCTCCGGTTCAGCATAACAGCCGTAGATTTTTGGATCTTTAAATTATTTTTTAGTATTAAGGTGGAGGGAGCGGAGAACGTGCCCAAAGAGGAGGGTTATATCCTGTATCCCAACCACACGAGTGATCTTGACGGGCCGGCCATTACCGCCTGCCTGCCGCGCAGGCCGGTGTTCCAGCTTTTTTACTTCGTTTTTATCCCGTATTATTTCAGGCCGTATGTAAAATCCCGCATGTTAAGGAATTTCATAAAGATGGAAAGGCTTATCCCTTTTGATTATTCAACGCATTTCCTGGAGGCGCTGCGCAGCGCTTATTTAGTATTACAACGCGGCAAAGGTTTATGCTTTTTCCCGGAAGGGATGCGCAGTAGTATAGGAAAAGTCGGAAAATTTAGAAAAGGGTTTGGCATCCTGGCTAAAGAGACCGGCGCAAAACTCGTACCTGTGGCAATAGAAGGAGCTTTTGAAGCATTGCCAAGCACGGCTAAATATCCCAAACGCCATCCGATCAGGGTGAGATTCGGCAAACCGCTCCTTCCTGAAGACCTGGAAAAAGAGGGATTAGCCATGGGCGCGAAGGATGGTTACGACGCGATATGCGTGGCGGCCAGGAAAGCGCTCATAGAGCTTAAGGAAAAACAATGAGAATCCTCATGATGACGAATACCTATTTCCCGATGGTGGGAGGGCTGGAACAATCGGTACATTCCTTCAGCGAAGAATTTAAAAGATTGGGGCATGAGGTCTTGATCGTTACTCCGGCCTTCGAGGGCGCGCCGGCAGAGGAACCGGGTGTTATCCGGATCCCGGCCATCCAAAAATTTAAAGGGACCATTTTTTCCATTAACCTTCCGATCTCCAGCCTCTTAAAGCGGTACATGAAGGAATTTGTGCCGGATATTGTGCATAGCCACGGCCCGTTTTTCATGGGGGATTTTGCGTTACGGCTCAGCAGGCAGCACGCCATACCGCTTGTATTTACTTATCACTGCATGTTCGAGCAGTACGTGCATGATTGGCCGGTGCAAAATGAGGGAGTCAAACGTTTTATGGTCAAGCTTGCCGCCGGATATTCAAATTTGACGGACCAGGTGATCGTGCCCAGCGAAAGCGTGCGGGATATACTGCTTAAAAGAGGCGTTAAGACCCCCATGGAGATCATTCCGACAGGGGTAGACCTGAAGCGTTTTGTAAAAGGCGATGGAAAAGCCTTCCGCCAACGGAACCAGATACCTCCCGATGCCTTAGTGGTCGGCCATGCGGGGCGGCTGGCGCCGGAAAAGAACCTGGAATTCCTGGTAAATTGCATGATCGAATTGCTGAAAAAAGATCCGAGGGCCCATGCCCTTATCGTTGGCAAAGGGCCGTCTGAAAAAATGATCAAGGACGCCTTTGTGAAGGCAGGCCTTGAAAAAAGGCTGCATTTAACCGGAGTTTTACAGTACCAGCACCTGGTTGACGCTTATTTTGCGATGGATGTCTTCGCATTTGCCTCATTAAGCGAGACGCAAGGGATCGTCCTTATCGAAGCTATGGCAGCGGGTGTTCCGGTGGTTGCCTTGGATGCGCCGGGAGCGCGGGAGGTCGTGGAAGATTATCACAACGGCCGGTTGTTAAAGGAAATGGACCTTAAAAGTTTCGTTGATGCCCTTTCCTGGGTTTTATCCTGGACTCCTGAAGAGCTTAAAACAATAAAACAGGTCATAAGGATGACGGTGCAGAAATACCCGATCGATTCTGCCGCCAAACGCATGCTGGAAATTTACGATAAGATCAGGTCAAGAAAATCCGTTTCCCTGGGCAAGAAAAACAGTTCGCTGTATCTCTTCCAGTGGCGAATGAAGGCGGAGTGGGACATTTACAGCAATTATATCAGGTCCGTAGCCACGTCGGTATTCGAAGGAAATTTTCAGAGAACAGAACCCGTAAAGATCATAGATAGGACAAAAACATGAAAAACAATAAATTATGCAAGGACCGGGCAGGGGCCCGCACCGTCGCTGAAAGAGGGAATGTCAAGAAGCTTCACCAGGAAATTGAACAGCGCAAGAATACGGAGCGGGTAGCCCAGGACGCCCTCAACTATGCCGAGAGCATCATCAACACCGTGCGTGAATCCTTGATCGCCCTGGACCAGGACCTAAGGGTTGTCTCAGTCAGCCGCTCCTTCTATGACGTCTTTAAGGTAAAGCCCGAAGA
>PLNN01000064.1 GCA_003142795.1 Candidatus Omnitrophota bacterium | reverse complement strand
CTTTAGTCCACACATCATGAAAGACAACCTTTACTTTACCAGCATATTCCTTTTCAATAGCATCCATCACCGACTTCATCTGTTTACAAGGTATGCAATTCACAGACCCGAGCTCAAGAAATGTTACCTGAGAATTTCCAGTTGGCAAATCACTCTGGCTGACCGTAGAACTGCTTTTGGTCGCGGCGAAGCTTCCGCACAATCCGCTACCGCAGCCGGCCTCGGTCTTGTCAATAACGCAAAAATACCCGGCAATTAAAAATATAATAATGATATTTATTTTTGTGCCCGTTTTCATTACTATCCTCCTTCTTTTATTGTCGAAGCCAATTTACTATCTCATCGGATGAGGGGATCTTTCCGGCCATCTTCACCTTTCCGTCTATTACAAGAGCGGGCGTTACCATAATACCGTAATTTAAAATATCGTTTATTTTTGTGACTTTTACGATCTCAGCCTGGACTCCGGTCTGCGTAACCGCATCTTTAACGGCATCATATAATTTTTGGCATTTAGGGCAGCCTGTGCCCAATATTTCTATCTTCATTTCCCCTCCTTATTTTATAATAAGGTTAAATAGATACCCGGTAAATATGATACCCGTGCCTACGACTGATGCGAAAATTATAAGCAATTTTAACTTCATCGCTTTTCGAAGTATTATAAATTCTGGTAGTGAAAGCGCGGTTACTGCCATCATAAAAGAAAGCGCTGTTCCCATAGCCACGCCTTTCTCAGTCAATGCGCTAACAAGAGGAATAACGCCGGCTGCATTGGAATAAAGAGGAATACCAATGATTGTCACCAAAGGCACGGCAAGCCAATTACCTCTGCCTGCATACTTTGCAAGAAACTCCGCCGGAACATAGCCATGGATCCACGCCCCTAATCCGATGCCAAGAATTACAAACACCCATATGCTCTTCAGGAGATCCCACGTGTACCCCTTAGCATAAGCGGCTCTATCATTAAACGTCATGCTTGTTGATTGAGCACAACACGCTTGCTTTTTGCTGTCGAAATGTTCAACCAATTCTTCAACTTTAAGTTTCCCGATCACTAGGCCAGAAAAGACAGCTATAAGAAGTCCGCTACCAATATAAATAAAGGATATCTTCCAACCAAAAAGCCCCCACAGCATAACCAGCGCTACTTCATTAATCATAGGCGAGGCAACTAAAAATGAAAATGTCACCCCTAGAGGAACTCCTGCCTCTAAAAATCCCAAGAATAAGGGAACTGCGCTACACGAACAAAAAGGCGTCACAATGCCCAAAAGCGCCGCAAGCACGTTACCCCAATAACCTTGGCTTTTGCTTAAAATCGCCCGCGTTTTCTCCGGTGAGAAAAACGACCTTATGATGGCAACTACGAAGATAATAACGGTCAACAATAAGAATATCTTGACCGTATCATATAGAAAAAAATTCAGGGCTTCGGCAAAAATATCTCCCTGTCGCATTTTAAAGATACCATATACTAACCAATCGATTATAGGCTTAATCATGCCCACCACTTAATTTTTTATTCTTGATAATCTCGCAACAGCCGCCCTCAATGCGTATGGCTTTAATATTTACCAGACCATCGGCTATCTTATTCCGGGCTGAAGCAACAATTCTTGAAAATGTCGATCTGGATATCTTAAGTCTTTTTGCCGCATCAATCTGTTTCAATCCATCAAGATCCGCGAGTCTGACGGCTTCAAACTCATCAAGCGTTAGACGCACCCCTTTTAGCTTACTTAAAGGTTTACACATTGGCTTAAAACACCTCTCACCTGGTAAGCGCTTTATCCATCTTATCTTTTTTGGGCGCAAAATAATCTCCTTTAGTTATGAACATATGTGCATAACAAGTATATCACAGTGCTTATTTATGTCAATTAATAATTTTGTTAATGGCGGGAAATTTGGGATGGAAATCGGATATATGTCTGCACCAGTCGACATCCGTCAGACATAAAATAGTATTGCAAAATAGTGGCATAAGCTTCCTCCCAAAACAAATATATGAAATATCGCATGGTGAAATGAGAGCTTCTCCCAACGGTAAAATATAACCCCCAGGCTATAGAGGATACCCCCTGTAACGAGTAAGACAATTGCGCCGAATGAAATATTCTTTACGATGTGCGGTATGACAACAACGCCAAGCCACCCCATCAGCAAATAGATGACGATAGATAAAACTTGAGCTCTCTCTCCCAAAATCAATGTGACTGCTATTCCTGCGAGCGCCATAGCCCAAATCATACCAAAAAAGCTCCAACCCCACACACCCCTTAGCGAAATAAGCACTAAAGGAGTATATGTACCGGCGATCAAGAGATAAATAGCGGAATAATCTATTAATGTAAATATATTCTTAGCACGCCCCAATGGAAAACTATGACATAAGGTTGAGGCGACATACATTATGATCAGACTGCTGCCATAGATACTGAAACAGATGATCCTTTTAATATCTCCATGGACGTTTGCCGGTATAACAAGCACAGCCGTCCCAAGAATGCTCAATAGCAAACCGACACCATGTGTGATACTATTTATTAGTTCTTCTATCGGAGACTGTATTTTTCTTGTCACAATTACGTCCGCTCGATCCGTCTAGCCCTAGGTGGTTTTATTTACTGGGGGGCTGTCAACGTCATGCGTGTGAGTGTCGAGCTTACCCTTTTTTAAGTCTTTCTTGGTTTTTTCAGCCAGTAAGCCATACTTTTTCTGGATCCTCGCCAAATCCTCATCTGTGAGCTTTTCAATATCCATCATTTCGTTATGAGCGCCTTTGGTAGCGCGAATGATTTCATCGAGTTTGAGTTGAATCGCAACGGTATGGCGAGTTTGACTATTTTGAATTATAAAAAGCATGATAATAGAAATAATCGCTGCCAAAGTGCTGATGATGAGCTGCCATGTATTATTGAAATGAAGCGGTATTCCAAATAGACCCCAAACCAAAATAATAAGAAAAGCTAAGAAGCACGTTAATGGTTGCGCGGCTTTATTAGAAATCCATTTTGTGACTATCGAGAAATATTTCATATGCTACCTCTCCTTTTAAAATAAACCTCTGCGCATTCATTTGTGGTCGGTCCACTTCCAATCCCTGATTTCCGGCAAGTCTAGGCCGTGCTTATCAACATACTGCTTGTGCTCAACTAGCTTATCCTGTACCATTTGCTTCAACTTAGCTCCATTGGCGCCCAACTGCGGCAGCCGATTTATCACATCCTGCACCAGGTGAAACCTGTCAAGATCGTTTAAAACGGTCATGTCGAAGTACGTTGTGATGGTACCCTCTTCCTTGTAACCACGAACATGTATATTATCATGGTTAGTGCGGCGGTACGTCAATCGATGCACCAGCCATGGGTAGCCATGGAATGCGAAGACGACCGGCTTGTCTTTAGTAAATAACTCGTCAAAATCCTGATCGCTCAGCCCGTGCGGATGTTCCGTATTTGGCTCCAGTTTCATCAGATCGACAACATTGATCACGCGGATTTTTAGATCGGGTAGATGCTTGCGAAGAATAGAAACGGCAGCCAGGGTCTCGAGCGTTGGTACATCGCCGCAGCAGGCCATTACCACATCCGGTTCCGCGCCTTGATCGCTGCTAGCCCATTGCCATACACCAATTCCTTTAGTGCAATGCTCGACCGCCTCATCCATGGTCAACCATTGAGGCGCCTGATACTTGCCCGCTATAATGACGTTAACGTAATGCCGGCTCCTCAAACAATGATCTCCAACAGATAGCAGGCAGTTGGCATCGGGTGGAAGGTATACGCGCACGATGGAAGCCTTCTTGTTTACCACATGATCGATGAAGCCGGGGTCTTGATGGGTAAAGCCATTATGAGCTTGCTGCCAAACGTGCGAAGCGAGAAGATAATTTAGCGATGCAATTTTCCGCCTCCACGGCAATTCTGCGCTGACTTTCAGCCACTTAGCATGCTGGTTAAACATCGAATCAATGATATGAATGAACGCCTCATAACAGTTAAACAGCCCGTGTCTTCCTGTGAGCAGATATCCCTCGAGCCAGCCTTCGCATTGATGCTCGCTCAGCATCTCAATGACCCTGCCGTCGGATGCAAGAAATTCATCATTCTTTACAGTCCGGGCTTCCCACTGCCGCTTAGTGACCTCAAAAATGGCATTCAACCTGTTGGAAAGTGTCTCGTCTGGACCGAATATCCGGAAATTCCGCTCGACCTGATTGAGGCTAACAACATCGCGCAGGAACTCTCCAAGCACATGCGCGTCGGCAGCCTGAACGGATCCTGGCGATGGTACATTCACTGCATATTTCCGAAAGTCCGGCATAGCGAGGTCGCGCAGTAATAACCCGCCATTGGCGTGAGGATTGGCGCCCATTCTTCGTTCGCCTTTAGGCGCCAGCTCTGCCAATTCCGGCATGAGACGTCCCTCTTTATCAAAGAGTTCCTCCGGCTCATAGCTTTTCATCCAGCCCTCGAGCAGCTTTAGATGGTCGGGATGCTCGGGATCCACCAGCAGCGGAATCTGGTGGGATCGAAAGGTGCCTTCGATCTGTAATCCATCAACGACTTTCGGTCCGGTCCAGCCCTTAGGTGAATTGAAAACGATCATCGGCCAGCGTGGACGAGCAGCATCGTTTTTGTTTCGCGCATTGCTTTGTATTTGTTTAATTTCCATAATAACCTTTTCCAAAGTTGCAGCCATGAATTGATGCATCTTTTCCGGTTCATCGCCTTCCACAAAGTAAGGCGTCCAACCGCAGCCCCGCAGAAATTGCTCCAATTCCGCTGGTTCGATTCGGGCCAGGACGGTCGGGTTGCTGATCTTAAAGCCATTGAGGTGTAGGATCGGCAAAACGGCTCCGTCGGTGATTGGGTTGAGAAATTTATTGGAGTGCCATGCTGTCGCCAAGGGGCCCGTTTCCGCCTCGCCGTCGCCGATAACGCAGGCAACGACCAGACTAGGATTGTCGAACGCGGCTCCGAAGGCATGACTGAGCGAGTACCCCAACTCGCCGCCCTCGTGAATCGACCCCGGCGTCTCCGGCGCGACATGGCTGGAAATTCCCCCAGGAAACGAGAATTGCGTGAACAGCTTTTTCAGCCCGGCTTCGTCCCGGCTGATATTCGAATAAATCTCGCTGTAGGTGCCT
>PLNN01000042.1:17968-18173 GCA_003142795.1 Candidatus Omnitrophota bacterium | reverse complement strand
CTTAAACTGCTCTTTTGAGGCCGCTGTCTGGCTATCCCCGGGACACATCAGGACCGCGCCTATCGCGTTCCCCTCTATCAGTATCGGGACGAACGCCAGCGGCGTTTTATTATATTCGGAGATAACGGGTTTCTTTGAGCTTACCAGGGAGTTGCATGATTTAGTTACTATGTCCGGGAACGCGGAATCTTTTTTCTTCGACGAG
>PLNN01000042.1:0-17905 GCA_003142795.1 Candidatus Omnitrophota bacterium | reverse complement strand
TAAGCAATTTTGTCAAGGAAATTACTTACCTGAAATCAAGGAACCCGGAATCCTTCATCCACTTGTAAGTCACTAAAATTACGACGCCCAAAGCAATGATGGCGTAAAGGCCTTTTATGCCCCTGAAACTAAGCGCTATCATCCCAAAGCAGACCGACAGGAAATAAAGCGAAAGCACCACCCGCCTCTGCGACTCCTCCCGGAAGAGGAGCTTGTGGTGTATGTGCTCCTTGTCGGCCTGGAAGATGTGTTTCTTTTTTGAAAGGCGGCGGACGATGGCAAGCAAGGTATCGATTATCGGGACGCCCAGGGCTATTACCGGGATAAAAAGCGTTATAACGGTGCTGCTTTTCTGGAAACTGATTATGGATATCGCGGCTAGTATGAACCCGATGAACATGCTGCCCGGATTTCCCATGAATATCCTCGCCGGATAGAAATTGAACGGAAGGAATCCCGCGCAGGCGCCTGTGAGCGCAAAGGCCAGGAAGGCGACGACATAATCATTCTGGCCTACGGCAGACAGGAAGATGAAAAACGACGCTATTCCGGAGACTCCTGCGGCAAGCCCGTCGAGGCCGTCGAGAAGGTTTATGGCATTTACGATACCGACTATCCAGAACATGGAAAAAACGGCCCCGGAGATCCCGAGAGAGAACTTTCCGAAAAACGGTATCGTCACTTCCTGAACTGTAAATCCGCAGCCGATCAAGATGGAAGCGGCTATGACCTGGAAGACAAGCTTAAGCTTCGCCTTGAGCGGCCTGATATCGTCTACTATCCCTAACAGGAGGATTATCGCGCTGCCTACGCATAACCCGGAGAATTTCAACGAAAATGCGCTCATTGCGCCTGGCACGGCCTTAAAAGCGACGGCTATACCCGCGAAAAATGCCGCGGCAATCGCTATCCCGCCCAAAGTCGGCATATTACTGCGGTGGACTTTGCGCCCGCCGGGCTTGTCGACGATGCCTAACGCCAGTGCCGCCCTTCTGATTATAGGGGTGAGGGCGATAGCTGCCACGGCAGAAATAAAGAATGAGGTTAGGAAATATTTAATCATGTCTTGTTTGTATTCTCTTTCTAATTAACGCTCATACAGTCTATATATTACCCGCCAAAAGGCTTCTTAGCAACTACGTAGCAGAGCATATGACCCATTATTTTAACCGGGATCATCTTCCTCAATAATATACCGAGCAGTGTGAAATCAACTTTGCAGCGTTTTTTATTCCACTTTCCTGCCAATACGCCAAAATTATTCGATATACCCTCGTCCCCAAAGCCAACGAATTCCTCACGTATTTCAAAGCCGGTTTCTGCCAAGAACTCCCGCATTTGCGCTTTATTGAATTCGTACTCAAAAAACGACCAGCCTTCTTTCCCGTATGAAAAACGGGGGTGCCACTTTTTGTTCGTACCCCTTGCTACTTCTTGAAGCTTACTGCCGGCAACGGGTTTTTGAAACAACGCCCGAATGAACGGTATTGACTTAAGGAATAAAGCCGGTTTGCTCAATAATCTGAGAAAAATGCGAAGCCTCCCGCCATACGGGATTGTTATAACCGCTATTCCGTCCGGTTTCAGCAGGCGATGCAACTCGCGTAATACCGGCTGTGGCCCTTCTGCCGCATGCTCTACCGACCCCAAAGCTATAACTCCCCCGTAGGAACGATCGGGCAGGGGAGTGGATTTCATATCACAAGCTATAAACCTTGATGAAGGAATTTCGCGGGAGGCCCTATTGCATAGTTCTTTAGACCAGTCTATACCGTCCGATCGGATGGAATGTTTATTAAGCCATCCGCACCAACGGCCGCTCCCGCATCCAGCTTCAAGCACGGGCTGTTTGTCGCTAAAAAGCCTCAGAAACAAAGGAGCTAACTCATAACGGTCGCAATCCGCGATCTGATCGGAAAGAGACCAGGATAAAAAGTCAGCTTCAAATAATTCTGCTATAGGTGTGCTCACCGGCTAACCTTTCCCCGCGCTTGAACGCCTCTGGGAAGTTGATATTTTAAACCACTCTACCGTCTTACGCAAACCCTCTTGTAGCGTAAAAGGCTGTTTAAACCCGGCCTTTCTGATCTTTTCTGCCTTAAAGTAAGTCTCTGTATTGAATTTCTTGATCCTTTTGGCAGTAATACGAAAGAGCCGTCCGCTAATTTTTTCCAGCACATCGAAGGGAGACGCTAAAATCACTGCCACAGAAAGCGGTAGATGGATATCGGGTATCTTTACGCCCCCGCAACGGGCGATAGTATCGACTATTTGCTTAATGGTCATTTGGGGTTCATCCGCGTAATTAAAACGGTCCACCCCGGGCTTACTGCGGTCCATAAGAAAAGTGGTCGCTTCAACCAGGTTCTTCACATAAGCTATCGATTTAATATTGTCCCCTTTCCCAATGAAGATGAACTTCTTTTCCATTATTTGCCTTATGAGGCTGTACATATTTGCAAGATTACCGGGACCGAAGACAACTGCGGGCCTTATGATTATCACTTCCCGCGAAGCATCTTCCCCGGCCCACTCTTCCAATATTTTTTCACCGGCCAGTTTAGACCTTCCGTAGATGGACGGCAAATTCGAAGCCGTCTCTTCACCCGGAGGTGCTGTGTGCTTGCCGAACACTGCTACGGAACTGAAAAATATGAACTTTTTCACGCCATATCGGCCGGCGCATTCCGCAAGATTTTTCGTTCCACCTTCATTTACTTCAAAATAATCTTTTTCAGATATCCCAAAATCGTGATGTTTAGCCGCTAAATCGATAATCATGTCCACTCCGTCCATTACTTTAGCGACCGCTCCCCTATCGCAGATATCTCCAGTTATGCATTCGCATATTTCGCTTTGCGGATTATCAGGATTAATATCCAGTCCTTTGACATTATGTTTAAGCAGGATTAATTTCTTGGTCAAGTACGCACCTATAAAACCGGCGTTTCCTGTAATTAATATATTCATTTTATGCCTTCCCGTATTCTACCCATGCCGTGCCAGTATACCATACCGCTCCAAAAGCCGGCACCCCACGATAAATGTATGACCAGCGCCAGCAAAAAAAGCAACGGCAAGCGCCGCAATTCGCAGGTCCCTGAAGCCCTGAAAGTAAAATACATGAATGCAGCTAGGTAAGCGATCAGGATACCCGGTAAATAAATTCGGTGTCCTAACAAAAATAGGCCGCCTGTTATTGCCAGGAACAACAAAAAAACCGGAGCGGCTAATTGCCTCGGCATCAGGGAGCCCGGATGCTTTATTATTGTCTTCGCTTTCCAATATCCATATCTAAAATATTGCCTTATTATGCCGGGAAATGAGCTTCTTACAAAATATTTCACTTTTATCGAGGGGGAGTACAGTACCTTCTCTTTTTTCTCTCTCAACCTGTAGTTCAATTCATAGTCTTCATTTATCCTGAAAGATTCGTCAAATCCGCCGATTTTAACCAGGTCGCACTTTCTCCAGGCGCCCAAAAATACTGTATCCACATAACGGGGAGCATTGTTGCAGGACCTGTAATAGGCGTTGCCCGAGATGAATGGATTTAGCATTGCAAAGGCAACGGTCGCGGAAAAAAACGAATCTCCGGTTCCGATTTGGGCGCCGCCTACGTTTGCGGCCTCCGTTTCGTCAAGCAATTTTACCGCTTGTGATATATAATCTTTCTCATAGATACAGTGTGCATCGACCCGGATTATAATTTCACCCAGTGCATCCGCTATGCCTGAATTGAGAGCGGCCGCTTGGATTTTCTTGGGATTATTTTTGTACCGGATATATTCATTCTCATTCCGGTATTTTTCAAGTATTTCCAGTGTCCCGTCCGTGCTCCCGCCGTCGTAAATAATCACCTCTATGTTCTCTTTCGGATAATCGTTTGCGACGATCGAATCCAGAGAGCGGGATATGTATTTAACCTCGTTATAACAAGGCATGATGAGAGACACCCTGACTTTACGGTTATCTGCTGCCATCGATTAATGCCACCCCGCTTCTGCTACTTTGGCTACATCGGGAAGATTCTTGTCCCATCCATCCCACGTTGTTGCAATTATGCCAGAACACGGCGTTTGCGGGTCTGCGTCCATTAACCATTTTATTCCCGCGCCCCAAATATTAAATCCTTTTGAGTAAAAATACGGGGGTGCGTTTTTCAGGTTCGTCTCGCTTTCATTCCACAGCAACATGACGATATCGCGGCTGATCAAATCGATCGCCGGCGCGGTTTTGCCCTTCGGGCCGCCGAAAGAAGTCTGGCAATTATCGTCTCCGCCGTTATGGAACGGATTAAGCATGTCGGCCCACATGAATAAGGTGACCCCATCGTCGCATTCTTTCACTATGGAATACAGCCTGTTTATATCATAAGCTAACAGTTGGGCATTTGTTAAATTACGCGCTATGCAACGGCTGTCCCTGTTCATGCCCCTTATCTCATCATGCCCTATGCTTAAATACCGGGGATGCAGCATGTTTATTGTTTCGGTTATAGCTTGAGACATTATTTCATACGTCCCTTCATACGACGGACAATACGGCATACTCCACGGCGCCCAAGAAGCGTTTTTATTTTCTACATAATTATAGCTCACAAGCACCTCATCCCCATCTTTAATTTTTCCGTTTTTCTTTTGAAGGATTTTTGTCGGCAGGGTATCGGAAGAATAGGGATATTCCAATCCGCCTCTTATTATGTCGTAATCCGTGCCTTCCCGGTATATCTCTCCGGAACCGGCGGACTTAACCTGTATATCACAATTTCCCCCTTTTATAACGTTTAATAAAGGGTGATTGACCGGATCTTCTGGTCTTATCTCCCCCTTCTCGGTCTTAAACTTGGCGTCGCGTACAAATATCCCTTCCGCGGCAAGGGGGTCTTTCTTTAAAATAGCTGCCCCGGTCCCAAAACTTGCCAACTCGGGTACCGGCTCAATATTACGTTCCCTTGCGTACTCAAATATTTCCTCGTAGATCGCGCCTTTATTTACCATGTCATAGTAATCCTGGGTCTCAATAATCGCCGTATTTAGTTTTAAAGAAGCTATCTTGTCGATGCAACCTTTTAGTTTTTTGGGGTTTGGGCCGGAGAAATGGACGCCCCTGTTTTTGATCCTCGGATAGTCGATGATCTTCACGGCATCTATATCGGCGCCGCGTTCACTGCTCTTTGCTAATTGTAACAATGTCTGTATACCGTAAAAAACACCTTTTCGGTTATTGGCTATGATGATTATGCGGTCATTAAAAACATCCAGAATATAGCCTTCCTCGCCGATCTTATCCGTCGCATACGAATTCTGATTTTTTAGCGCCTGTTTAAGCCAACTGCTCCCGGTTAAAGCTAATAAGATATAATTATTAGGCGGAAGGTTCCGAGTTTTCCAGATCCCGAAAGAAATGCTTGTTTTACTTAGAAATTCGCCGTTCAAATAAGAGGTTAAGAAATCGTTATCGCTGGGATCAGGAATATCAGATACGATATTCCAATTGTTTCCGATATCAACCGCCATGTTCTTATTTTCCATATTCTGCGGCGTAGGCGTTATGCTGATCTCCCCGGAATAACAATGCCCCGTAATGACAGCGTTCGCGAGAAATACAGTTATTAGAATAACGGCGTTATGCGATCTTTTTTCCATAAACGGTAATGCCTCCGGTTTTGATGGCTCCGCAATTCCCCATGAATCTGGCTATGATATTCAAACCCAACACCTTCCTGATCAGTACAATTCCCCAGCGAAAATTATCAAACAGGCTCTTCCTTACTACAAAAAAATTCTTATCATTATTACGAGTTTCTAAATGCGGATTAATCACTATTTTTACGACTTTAATTCCGTTTTTGTTTAAAATAGCCTCGAGCGTCCTTGAGCTAAAGTGATAAAAATGATACGGGGTCCACCAATTGGGATCTGTCTTGGCATAATAACTTCCTGCATTCGGCGTAACTATCGCAACCAAGCCGTCCTTCTTTACGATCCTGTTGACCTCTTTCAGGAAGAGACTTGGATCCAGCATGTGTTCCAGGACTTCTATTATTGTCACTGCATCAAATGAATCCGGCTGGTACTTTGCGCCCGACAGGTCTCCGCAAAATACCTTTATGCCGTATTTTTCGAGAATCAGGTCGACTCTTTTCTTGTTGAATTCCACCCCGTAAGTATCCCATCCGCGCTCTTTTGCAATTGCCAGTAGATATCCGAAACCGCACCCGATATCGAGAAGTTTCCCCTTTTTCCCCCTGGTCAAGGTTTCGATCTCGTCCAGATAAATCTTAAATTTATCTTTTTCAATATCGAGAACTTCCTGCGCAGGAGAGGCCTCTTTATCCAGCATTTCGGCTATTTCACTTTCAACCGGCTGCGGATTAGTAAAAATAAGACCGCATTTATTACATCGGACTATCTTGCTATCCCCCGAAGGATTCTTATAATATGAATAATCCGACGCCCCGCACAAATTACATTCAACGACCCTGCTCATTTGCGTTCTCCCCTAATAACAACGTCTCATTTTGCGTAACAACCTTCTCCCACGAATAATTACCGACAACATAATCCCTGCATCTTTTCCCTATCTCTCCCCACTTATATTTTAAATCAATGAGTCTCAGCATGCCGGAAGAAATATCCCGGCTTGATGTGCCGTCAAGTAATGATCCGCTGTTCAGTCCTTTTAATATTTCTATGGTCCCGCCTATAGGTGTAGCCAATATGGGCAAACCGCAAGCCATGGCTTCCAATGTGACGAGACCGAACCATTCCGATTCCTCGGAAGGCAAAATAAACACATCCGAGGCCTGCATAAATTTAGCCACTTCATTAATGTCTTTTCTGCCCAGAAGACGCACGTTCTCAGCTAATAAATTCTTTTTGATAATCTCTCTTAACTTCGTTTCAAGAAAACCTTCCCCTATTATCAGTAATAGAACATCCTTGTGGAGTTTTACCGCCGCCGGCATGGCGAGAACCAGGTTTTCCAGCCCCATGCGCGCAACAAGCCTTCTTACTGTCAAAAAAATGATCCTGTCCTTCGGCAAACCCATTTGTTCTCTCGCGGCAAGTTTGTCGCTGCGCGGGGAAAAAACCGTCAAATCCACTCCTCCCGGAATATTCGCAATCTTTTCGTGCGGTACTTTAAACTCTTCGCTAAGGTACCTTCTGCTAAAATCGCTCAATACTACGATCTTGCTCGCTCCGCCGTAACACTTCCCTTCGATAAGCTTAATTATATGTAACATCAGGGGTTTGATGATTTTCAGGGCATATGTTTTTTTCCTGGCCTGCACCTTTACGTCCTCAAAAAGCGAGGAGTGGAATGTGTATACAACTGGTATATGCTTCCTTTTTGCGTAATCCAGGATACCTGCAGCGGGCAGAATCGAATGGCAGCTGATTATATCGAACTTTACGATTCCGGATATTTTTTTGAATAGCTTGAGGGAGTTTAGTATGCTTAATACCGGACGTCTGATAAACACAAGTTTTCCGTCTGGAGCTGAATCATACCTGCAGACGTTGATGCCATCTATTATCTGGCTGTCCGGCAAGTTTTCGTTGAGCCTTATGGTTATGACCCAGACTTTGTGGCCTTTCTTTACGAGACCATCCGCATAATGCTTCACATATATGTGGGCTCCACCTACATCGTCTGGATAAAAAGCCTCTGTCGCTATTAAAATGTTCATTTCGCGTAAGCCCTGTTAAGCAAACTTGAGTATACAGAAAGGTATTCTTCGGTTGTTTTCTCTATGCTGAATTTGTCCTTCACGAGCCGCGTCCCTGCTTCTCCCATAAGCCTTGCCTTTTCCCTGTCCGCGGAAAGTTCCAATATTGCTTCCGTTAATGCCTTTATGTCTTTCTTCCCGACCAGTAATCCGGTTTTACCGTTTTCCACTATCTCGGGCACTCCCCCTACGGAAAAAGAAACAATCGGTTTCCCGAGGGCCATAGCCTCCAGGATCACAACAGGCAAACCCTCCGATAAAGACGAAAGCGCCACAATATCCAGCTCGGAAATAATCTGAGCTACATCAGTCCTGTAGCCCGCGAATAATACGCTTGATCCAATCTTTAGTTCAGCCACTAACTTTTCCAGGCTGCCCCTCAAGGGCCCGTCCCCGACAATAAGGAACCTTATTTGCGGGTTCCTGGGAATTACTCCTGAAGCGGCCCTTATAAAATATTCGTGACCCTTCTGCGCGTTCAAACGCGCAATAATCCCTACAAGCGGAATCTTCTCCGGAATGCCCAACTGACTTCTGACGGTCCTGCCTAGTACTTTATCCCGGATGTTTTCAGAATCTATGCCGTTGTAAACTACCTTTACTTTTTTCTCGGAAATAAGTCTACTGCTAATAAGGTCGTCAGCGATCTGCCTGCTAACCGTGCATACCAGATACGAAAAATGTAGAGAAATTGCCGAATCAATAAATTCAAAGATCTTCGATTTAAAGCTATTCCGGAACGTATCCTTGATAGAAAGATGCCTTGTTACAACAAGGGGAACGCCGGTAAATACTGAGGCGATCGCCCCGAAAAAATCAACCCTTGGTTGGTGCGAGTGGATAATATCAATACCGCCGTTCTTGATAATCCTTATCAATTGAAAAACAGCCCTTAAATCAAATTTGCTTTTCGATTTAAAGATTTCTACCTTCGCCCCCCTGGCCGTAAATTCCTTTTCGACATTCGTCCTCTCGTTATCGGATAAACCGGATGGTACGTGATACGCAATGGTAAAATTCGCTTTTTCGGGTTTTATCTGCTCCAGCATAAACAGGATAAGCTTCTCAGCGCCTCCGATCCCCTTGCCCTCTTCGACTGTCGGAAGTATATGCAATATCTTGA
Source organism: Candidatus Omnitrophota bacterium (assembly GCA_003142795.1). GTDB lineage: Bacteria > Omnitrophota > Gorgyraeia > 2-01-FULL-45-10 > 2-01-FULL-45-10 > FEN-1320. Next base: position 9,047 of record PLNN01000042.1, on the reverse strand, counting down.
TTGAGGCGTTCTGTCTATTTTCTTTTTTCATTAAGCAGCCTCTTGTAAAGTCTCTCTGACGTATCAACCATATTTTTCAGGGAAAATTTCTCGTTAACGTAAATGTGCGCATTTTTTCCAAGCCTGCCGGCAAGCTCTCTGTCCGACAATAGCCGGAGGATAGCTTCTGATAATGCGGTTTCATCTTTAGGCGCAACCAGGAGGCCGTTTATCTCATTTGAAATAATCTCGGGATTTCCGCCGACATCCGTGGCAATAACGGCTTTGCCCGCAGCCATCGCCTCCAAGATCGCCAAGCTTATCTCCTCGGATAATGACGATATCACAAAAATGTCGATCATACTAAGGATCTCTGCGATATCGTGCCTTTGGCCGAGAAAAATAACCTTGCTTGAAATACCGAGCCTGCCGGCCTCGGATTCCAGTTCCGCCCTGCTCTCACCTTCTCCCGCAAACACGAATTTTATCTTCCCGAATTTCTTGATCACCAATGCGGCAGCGCTCAGTAAATATACTTGCCCTTTTACGGGCCTGAGGTTCGCGACATTACCCACAACGAGTTCATCGGGATCTATGTTAAGCGATGCCTTAAGAGCGCCTGACGCCTTAAGGGTAAACTTATCGCAATCTATGCCGTTATAGAGAGTGATAACTTTTGACGGTTTGATCCTGAGCTCTCTCAAAAGGGATTCCCTGAGATCTTCAGATACGGCGACGACCGCATTCGATAGATAGGCCGCCAATTTCGTCATGAATATGCGCCTTTTATACTCCAGCCAATAACGGCCGTGTTCGGTAATAACAGATACCGGGGTATTCGCGATCCTTGCGGCAATCGCTCCGTAATAATTGGCATCGAATCCGTGCGAATGGATTACGTCTATTTTTTTCTTTTTCAGGAATTTTACCAAAAAATACAGCGTCCTTATATCGAATATCCCTTTAGGCCTTAAGACCGTAACGTCTATATCAAGCCTTCTTGCCTCTTCGATCAAATCACCCTCATAAAGAGACGCTATAATGGTATGGAACTCGTCTTTGTTCAGATTACCGGCCAGACTGAGAACGACTTTCTGAGCACCTGCCAATTTCATATCAGAGCTCAAGAATAATACATTGATCTTATTTTTCATTTTTCCCCGAAGATACGTTCTTGACGGCAACGCTCAGGGCCAGCAAAATCCATAATACTGGGACCCATTGTATTGACAAAAAAATGCTGCATGCGATGAATCCCAGCAGGCTTATTGCCAGGAATTTCGACAGATCGGCAACAAAATAAAGCTTGTCCATTGCTGATCGCTTGAATGCTATGATCATGTCCCAAAACGAAACCATTATTATGATAACAAAAACTAATAATGACGGTATGCCGGACTCGGCCCCCACGTTAATGAACATGTTATGGGCAACTAACATTTGTTTAGGATCGACTCCGGACGGTGCATACGCCGCATAGTTATACTTGTAAGTAGCCAATCCTATGCCTATCCACGGCTTGCTTTTCATCATCTCAAGCCCGGTTTGCCATGCATCAAGCCTTGATTGGATCGCAGCTTCCTTTGTCAGGGTAACCGTTTGCAGGCGCTGCTGATATTTCTCGGGAATAAACGAAACCGATATCACCGCCATTAATATTATACCGCCGATATATACCCATTTTGTCTTGCTTTTTTGGAACAGAAGTTCTATGAATACGCCGATAAGTACGATCCCTAAGCCGACGGCGCCACCCCTTGAATAGGTAAATATTAACGCTGTTAGAAGGAGGAATAAAATGAAAAGTATTATCATCCTGGGTACGATTTTTTTGAAGAACCAAAAAAAACACACGGCTAACGGAATAATAGAAATCAAGTGCGACGCAAAATCATTAGGATCCATAAACGGGCCGCAGATCCTAACAATCCCTTCGGATGCATAAACTACGCCTATCCCCTTAACGTGCTGGTAGATACCGATCAAAGATATAGCCGCCCCCATGGCCACTATCGAGAGGATAAATATCATAAGCTTTCTTTCCGTGACCACCAAATTGATTATCAAAAAGAATAGTATAAATACTTTCAGGCTTTCAATAAAGAATGGAAAGCTATATTCCGGGTACATAAAAGAAGAGCCCAGGACGAGCAACCCGTAAAGGATAATCAGGATATTCTGTATGGATTTCGTAAAAAAAAGCTTTCTTTTTATCATCATATTAATTACCCAGGCCAGAAGAGCTACAAAAGAAAGTATTCTTACCAATCTCAGGCTCTCCAACTCCGGGAAGAAAGCCACGGGTTGGAGGAAATGTACGGCCATGAACAACAATAATCCTAAATACGGGTTTGAGCAGATAAAGAAGAAACTTCCTGCGGCCAGAAACAAGCCTATCGTCACCGGAAGAGGGAGAAAAAGTATCCCAAGCCCGAGTATCAAAGCGCCTATAATAATCGCAAGTTTTACAAGAGTTGGAAACTCTATAAGCGGCCTTTCGTCGTCCCTGGCCGCGTCAAGGAGCCTCCCTTCTTCCTTTTTCATTGGTCAATTTCCCGGAACAAGTTTAAATACAAATTAACCGTTTCTTTAGCCATTTTTTCTTTGCTAAATCTTGACTTTACGACCATTAACCCTTCTTCGCCTAATTTATCAGATAAATTCCTGTCTCCCAGCAAACGGTTTATCGCAGCAGCTATTCCATCAACATCTTTTGGATTTACCAGAAGGCCACTCTCTCCGTCTGATACTATCTCCAAAATAGCATCGAGTTTCGATGCGACAACCGGTCTCTTGCATGCCATAGATTCAATGATCACTGCGCCGAATCCTTCGAGCGCCGCGCCGAATCCTTCGTTTAACGACGCTAATACAGACACATCGGTTGCCGATAAGATATCAGGAATATCCCTGCGAACGCCTGTAAATATGACACTGTCCGCTACCCCTGCTTCATAAGCCTGCTTTTTCAAGGATTCCGTCAAAGGCCCTCCTCCGACAATCATGAATTTAGCGCAGGGGTTCTGCTTCAGGATGAGAGGAATTGCCGCGATCAAGTATTCTAGCCCTTTTTCCTTACGAGCGTATGCGATAGATGTTATCAATGCTTCTTTCCCTGAAATTCCAAATTCATTTTTTATTCTGGCCCTGCCCTCTTCAGAATAACTGTATCTGGCTATATTTATCCCGTTATGTATCACAATTACCTTATTTTCTGCGATATTCCTGAAAATCAGGTCTCCCTTTATCGCATATGAAACCGCCACGATCTTATGAACCACCATGCCAACGATCTTTAATCTTGATATTACCTTTTGCACAAAAACAAAATGTTTCTTTTTTCCGTAAACATTGTGCTGATGCCTGACTATCTTTATGTTCTTGTTGAAAATCCTGAGCCACGCCGCAATAACTATAACACCGACGTCATCTCCAAAATGGAAATCCGCTACGTCAATTTCCTCTTCCTTTATCGCTTTTATTATCCTGAATGAATATTTGATCGAATTACGTTTTTCCGGTTTTATCACAACTACCCTGGCATGCCTTGCTTCAAATTCCTTAAGCACAAAATCGGACGGACTATCTGAAAAAATAAATATGTTCTCAGCGGACTGCCGTAGAGATTCCTCTGAAATTGCAAAAAGATATTCCTCGATAAACCCTAATTTTCTAGGGACGTACTCCGGAAATATCTGGGCTATCCTTAATCCCATTGCCTTTTGAGCACCCATTTTATTGTCCTGTTGTTTTGGCTAACCAGATTTCTTGCTTTAGCCCTTATATTTGCGGTTCCCATTAATAAAAACGGCATAAAGAGCAAGTACACAATTATTACAGAAATAACAACAACGGCGATATAAGCCGCAGCTTTTGTGCGACCAAAATGTTTTTTTAAGAAAAGATATTTTGATCTAAGGTTGTGAAATACCTTTTTTTCTGGTACCTGTTTAGTGCTCTCGCCGCCAAAATGAACAAGCCTGGCGGAATAAAGGTACCACACTTTCCATCCTGCTTTCTTTATGCGGTATAAAAGATCAATGTCTTCGCCATAAATAAAAAACGAGGGGTCAAATAGCCCTATTTCGTCGAGAACAGACCTTCGCACCATCATGCAGGAACCGGAAAGCAAGTCGACCTCCTTGTCCGTATCGTATTCCCCAGTCCCCAGGTATTGCCTATTAAAAAGCCGGACCTTAGGAAACAGGTAGTTAAAATATGTCAGCTCAAAAAATTCAGACCATAGCCCGGGGGTGTTTCTGGCACAGGATACCTGGATGCTTCCGTCCGGATTAATTATCTTTGGCCCCACGGCACCGGCAGAAGCATTTTTGTCCAGAAAACCCATCAATTTCTTCAGGCAGTCCGGCAATACTAAGGTATCCGGATTCAAGAATAGGATATACCTGCCTATACTTTCCTTAATTCCGATATTATTAGCGATACCGAAACCGGAGTTGCTACTATTATTGATTAGACGCACTTTCGGAAATTCAAACTTTACCATCTCCACGCTTCCATCACTTGAAGCATTATCTACAATGATAATTTCGAATGATAGATTTGTAGCATCTTCATAAATAGAGGCTACGCATTTCTTTAGATAATCCTTTGCATTCCAATTAACTATTACGATCGACAGGTCCATGTTCATCCAATATAAGCTCTGTTACTATATTCGACTAAGGTGCCCATTTTCACTTTGGCTTAGCAACGCAGGCAAATTGCATATATCTTGTATCGCTTATATTCCCGAGCAATAGCGCGTTCAGTAGATTGAACTTCCAGGAATTAATTCCGTTGATCCCTTCGAGTTGAAGTATCCCATAGTTAAGCTCGGTGAAAGTATCTATTATGCTCTTCTTTGTAAAAAACCATAGATGCGTCCTGTCCAGCACCCCCCAATCCTCATATTTCCATTGTTTATTGATCAATAGCCTGCTTAACACAGGAAAATAACGCATATTCGGAATTGAGCATACTACCACGCCTTTTGAGGTCAGTTTGCTCTTAACTGCTATAAGGACGGAAAAAGGATCGACTAGATGTTCCAGTACATCGTTAAACACAATACAGTCGAATTTTCTATCGGGTATATCCGGGATTATCCCTGAAATATCCCCGATGACCACTTTATCTAGTTTGACCTTAGCCTCTAATGCGGCTTCGTTATCTATTTCTATTCCCCACACTTCGGCGCCGGATACCCGCTTCACGGCTGATCCAAATATGCCACCACCGCACCCTACTTCAAGTACGAAGTGGGCATCGCTTGGGATAAAACGCAGCATTTCCTTGCGCTCATTTGAATAGTAGCCCGCTGAATTCGTATTATTCATTAATTGTTTATTATCGCTTTCTTTTCGAATACGGCCAGTAATGACGACACGTCCATATTTACTATCCTTATGTCATGGCGCCTGAGTACGATGTACATAAGAGTCGTGATAGTCACTTGGGTGATAAGTACTGAGAATGCCACCCCTGCCGCGCCCGCCTTGAATAAATACAATAACGTTAACAGTAATAAGATATTCAAAATCCCTCCAAATATATAAATCCTCGCAAAGTACCTGTCGAGTTTGAACGGCAAAAGCGCAAGGTTCGCGAATATGTAGGCGACAGGCACTATAAACGCAAGTGGGGAGAGTATGCGAACAATCATCGCTGACGGCCCAAATTTAGGTCCAAGCGCTACTGCTACTATCACGCCACTGAATATTAAAATCCCCGTAAAAACCGCAAATGATAAAAGCATTATCATGACGAATAGTTTTCTTAATTTCTTTATAGCAATATCCTTCGTGGCATCCGCTATTTTCGCTATATGAGGGTACACCGCCACAAGGATAGGATTAAATGCTCGGTAGGAGAGATTCACTATCTTCTCCCCTGCCGAAAAATATCCCACAACCTCGTTGGTAGCAAAAAATCCTAATATAAATGTATTGCTCGTTGTGATAAGGCTTATTGATATCATCGATATGAACACGTTCCAGCCCTCTTTTAACTGCTCTCCTATTTCTCTTAGGGCCGGTAGTACAATCCGTATTTTAAAACGGGTAAATATTATGCACAGGCTTACAAGACCGGCTAATATTGAGCCGAGAGACGTGAATAACGGCACACATAAATAGTCCGACTCTTTTCTTACGAAAATGAATATGGCAATTAGGAATAGCGTCCTTGCAAGCAGATTTAACACTGCTATTGACTTCATTTTCTCCATCCCTTGAAAGAACCATATGGGGAATAGCACATCGCCTAAGACCGATCCGAAAGCGAAAAAATAAAGTAAGGCGTCAGGCCTGAACTTCGGAAAAGAGTACACGAAGATAAGTAGTACCATGAGGCTCGCTGACATGAACATAAACTTCACAGCCATGACTGACGAGAATATCTTCGATGCCTTCTCGGGATCATCTCTTGATACGGATATATTTCGCGTCGCCGTTAGGTTAAAGCCGTAGTCCGTGAACATCCTAAAATATTGGATGAATGCCATCGCAAACGCCACAAGCCCGTACTTACCCGGCCCCAACACCCTTACCAAATATGGCACCGTAATGAGTGGAAATAGGTAGTTCGCCATCTCAATCGATGAGAGGCTGAAAAAATTGGATATTAACCGTTTTTTGTCCGCGCTAAAATTTTTTAACAATTAATCCTCTATGCTTCATCCCTGAATTATAATTATACTTTAAACCAAAAAACCAAAACCCTTATCGTGGATTTTGGCTTATGTGATTCACCGAATCGCCTCCTCAGGAAACTACAGATGCCGGTGAATATACTCAGGAATATGGTATTCTACGCCCGTAAGGACATACCCCATTATATTCGCGCCGACACTCTTCAGGATACTCTCCGCGCGGGCGACTACTTCCCTGCGCGTCTTTCCCGCCATTACTACTATTATAACGCCGTCTACTATTTTGCTCAATATCCTCGGGTCGGCAAACGGAATGACCGCCGGAGTATCTAAAATTACTACCTCAAACCTCGGCCTTAATTCCGCAAGAATGGCCTTCATCCTGTCGGAAGCTAGTAATTCATTGGGATTCGCAGGCATCTGCCCTGCGGGCAGGACTACCAGGTTTGCGATATCGGTCTTTATCAACGCTTCTTCTAGTTTCAAATTTCCTTGTAGTACGTCTGCTAATCCCCTGTCGCTCCTTATCCCCAGTAGTGAATCAACGGCTGGTTTACGCATGTTACAATCGATAAGCAGCACCGGCTTTCCGAAATCCTGCGCCATGACCACACCGAGATTTACCGCCGCGACAGACTTACCCTCGCCGTTAGCGGAACTGGTAATGGCCATTATCTTTATGTCGCGTGTTCTTTCCGAAGAGCACGCGTGCATCCTCAGGACGCGGAACTGCTCCGCTACGGGACTCGCGGGATGATGATACGCGACGATCTTCTTGCTTATTCCCGTCGAGAGTATTTGGCTTTCTGTTTTTTCGGGGACTTTATATGCCGGCGTTTCCTGAAAAGGCTGCTGCTTCTCTTTTTCCTGTACCGGAGTTTCCGGAGGAGGGGTAATTATCGGAGTTTTCTCCTTCTGGAAAACCTCGCCTTTCTCTTCGGCGGCTTTTTTCAGGGCATCGCTTAGTTTCTTGAAACCATTGCCGTTATTTGCCATATTGTTTCGCCTCGGTGGCTTTTTCTTTGTTTGCCATCTCGATAACTTTATTCTTTACCTCTTCCTGCTTCATATTTGAATATGTAGCGGCGACGGCAAAAAAGACTACATACAATATCACCACCGTTACCGCGGCCACGCGATTCCGGGCCTTCCTGGCCATTACCTCATTACGGTCGACGATGGCAGCTACCCCTCCCAATATCTCGAACTTTAAAAACACTCGCGCGTCTTCAACCCCTCTGAACGAATGGTCTGCGAATTCTGCCATAAATACGCATCCAAATCCGGAAAGGACGCCCAATACGAACGCCACGATCCCTATCAACAATATCTCCGGCTTGGATGGTTTAAGCGGCAGCCTTGCATCATCCAGGATCGTATATTTAGTGCCCTTCTCCTCGGCTTCTGCCGTCGCGAGCTTATTTTCTTCTACTTTAAGCACCAACATCTTATATATGTTTTCACTTACTTCGGTGTCTCTTGTAAGCAGGGCTAATTTCCTGTCCTGTTCCGGCAGCGTCTCGATCCTCTTTTCATATTGCCCAACCAGCTCCAGCAGGTTCTTCTCCCTTACCTTTAACTCATCTGTCTCTTTTTGGGCGTCCCTCAGCTTTTGTTCCAATCTTTTATAAAAAAGAGGCGCTGTCTGGGAAGTCTCCCCTCCCACTAATTTCTCGGTTTCAAGCCGCAGCTGTTCTCGCGTATCCTCCATCTCGACCTGCAAGGAAGAGATATCCGGCGAATCCGGCTTAGTCTTCGCGAGCTCTTCCTGCTGGGATTGCAATGATTGTAATTTGGAATTAAGCCGGCTTACCGCAGGGTTAAGGTCGATTGACTCGGATGTTATTATGACAGGCTCCCTGCCCGCTAATTGTCTTTTCGCCAGGTCTATCTTGTTCTGGGCCTCTTTTATATTCATCTGGACGGATGTAAGCCCTGTCTGGTAATTTGTAAGCATGGAGACGTTATAATCAAGTTCCTTTCCGGGCAGCTGCATAGGATATTGTGCCCGGAACTCAAAAAGAGCCTTCTCTGACTCTTCCAGTCTTTGTTTGTACAACTTTGCCTGTTCTTCGGCAAATTTAACGGCTTCCTGGGCTTGTTCAGTCTTTTTCGATTTATTCTCATCTATAAAGATCTTGACCAGTGTCCTTACGGTATCCCTCGACACGACCGGGTCCTTATCTTCGTATGAGACCTGGAAAACATCAGGGGACCTCATTCTTACTTCGGCTCGCTTCCGGATGCCCAACAAGAGTTTTTCGTAGGCGACCTGGTCGGTAATGCCTTTGTCCTGACCAAGTGTCTTTACTAATACTAAAAGATGCGGATAGCTGAGGATCTTTTCCGTTAAAGTCTTAAGCTGTTCGGCAAGGGTAGGCGGCTGTCCGGTCACAGAAACATAAGTCGGTTCTTT
>PLNN01000047.1 GCA_003142795.1 Candidatus Omnitrophota bacterium | reverse complement strand
CCCTGCCGGCGAAAGCTTTTAAAAAAATAAAACTCGAATTATCGCAGGGACATAAGCGTTCTTTTTGGTATTTTACAAAATGCGTGAAATTAAAAACAATAGGAAAAGTACGTCTTGTAATAACCTATGAGGCTGATAAGGACCGCGAAAAAAGCGAACCAAAATTTATGGTTACAAATCAAGTAGCATGGGAAATACGGCGCATATTAAAAGAATATAGCCAGCGGTGGTGCATTGAACGTTTCTATCAGGAATCCAAACAACATTTGGGGTTAGAATCTTGTGAGCTGAGAAAGCCTCTTGGAATTCAAAGACATTTCCGGATGGTTTTTTTGGCCGACACGCTTCTTCAACTTAATGCTATGGTTGGCACTCTGACGAGGTGGTTCAAGACCAATGTCAAATCTCTTTCCGGCAAGTGCAATATTGTTAAGAACCAGGTCGTTCGTTCTTTCACATCTTGGACGTTAAGGCAGTCACAGCTTCATCAGGAAGTGGACGACATTCTGGATATGGCCTTTTTACCACAGAAACAATTACGTTTTACCCTCGTGGAGTAAATTTGCCAAAGTCGAGTAAGCCTTATTATAATTTCCCAATATCCACCCGATGGAAAACGCCGAAGAAAATTTTATAATGGAAAAAAGTCAAAAAAAAGCGTAATCAGCCACTACGCTTTTTTTTATAATATTGTTAATATTATATCAATATAACACAATTCAAATAGTAATAAGGAGGGGCTCGATGAGGACAGTAACATTCAAGGGTAGCCCGGTTACGCTGGTAGGCCGTACGCCGAAAATAAACAGCGCGGCTCCTGATTTCAAGGTTGTATCGCAGGATCTGAAAGAGATGGGCCTCGCAGATTTCAAAGGAAAGGTAAAGCTTATATCGTCATTTCCTTCATTAGACACGCCTGTATGTGACATGCAGGTGAAAGAATTCAATAAACGCTCGTCAGGCCTTTCAACGGATGTGGTCGTGATAGGGATAAGTAAAGACCTGCCCTTCGCCCAGAAGAGGTTTTGCCAGGAGAACTCGATCAAGAACGAAACGGTCCTTTCGGACTACAGGTATTCGTCATTCGGCATAAATTATGGCCTTCTTATAAAAGAATTAAACCTTCTCGCCAGATCGGTACATATCATCGACAAGAACGATGCCCTAAGATATTCGCAGATCGTCCCGGAACTGACCTTGCCTCCGGATTTTGAGGGCGCTATAAAAAAACTGGAAGAAGTGGTGAAGGATCCCGCGCTCGCGGCAAAGGAGGCCTTGCCGTCAAAGTGCAAGCCTTGCGAAGCCGGCGCTCCTCCAATGCCGAAAGAAGATGTCAACAAATTGATCGCGCAATATAAAGGATGGCAGCTTGTCGAAGATAAAAAAATCGTCAAAGAGTTTAAGTTCAAAGATTTTATCGAGGCGAAGTATTTTCTCGATATTCTTGCGGTCATATCCGAAGAACAGAATCATCACCCTGCCTTTACCTTGACATATAATAAGCTGAAAGTCACACTGACAACCCACTCTTCCGGTGGGCTGACAGAAAATGATTTTATAATTGCAAAAATTATAGATGATGTTATAACATAGCATTAACAAGGAGGGGAAAATGGATAAGTACAAATGTTTAGTTTGTGGTTACATTTATGACCCGGCCAAAGGCGATCCGGATAACGGTGCGCCGGCAGGGACCAGTTTCGACAAATTGCCCGACAGTTGGGTATGTCCGGAATGCGGCGCTCCGAAGAGCGAATTCGAGAAGATATAAAATAAAAACAAGGAGAAAATAAAGATGAAGGCGATAGTTGATATCGATACCTGCATAGGCTGCGGCCTGTGCGTTACGACGTGCCCGGAAGTTTATAAGATGGAAGGCGATAAGGCGGTCGTCATAATCGGAACTGTTCCCAAGAATAATGAGGAATGCTGTAAAAAAGCGGCAGACGAATGTCCGGTTACGGCGATAACGGTAAGCTGATAAAGACGAAGGTGCTTAGATGGCGGACTTTTCCATATTGATCGGAGGGAAAGCTGGTTTCGGGATAGATAAATCGAGCCTTGTCATAGCGGATTTATTGAATCAGCTCGGCTATAGGCTATACGTGTATAGGGACTATCCGTCCCTTATACGCGGAGGCCACACATTTTCTATCATACGTGCATCCGATAAAAAAATAGCCACACATCGGAATAGCATAGATATATTGCTTGCCCTGAACCAGGATACGATCGATCTGCATAAAGATAAACTTACCGATAAAGCGGTTATCATCTACGACTCCGATGCCGTAAAAGCCGAAACCCTGCCGCCGGGTAAACAGGTGATAGGCATTGCCTTGACAAAGGTAGTAAAAGAAGCCAACGCTCCGGAAATAATGCGTAATACATGCATTACGGGCGCCCTGTGTAGAGTTTTGGGAATAAACTGGGACGTATTAGATCCAATCCTGAGGAAAAACTTTTCGAAAGAAGCGGATCTGAATTTAAAAATTGCAAGACAGGGGTACGAAGGAGCCGGCAAAGAATTCATTAAGATAGAGCCGATAAAGCAGGACAGGCTTCCTATTTTTAACGGTAATGAAATGATATCGCTCGGCCTTATAAAGGCCGGACTCAACGCTTACGTTTCATATCCTATGACCCCGACCTCGCCGATACTTCACTTCATGGCACGTCTGGCTCATGATTTTTCGTTAAAGGTCATACATCCGGAAAGCGAGATAAGCGTGATACTTATGGCGCTGGGGCTTTCTTATTGCGGGGAAAAAGCGGCCGTCGGGACTTCGGGCGGAGGATTTTGCCTGATGACAGAAGGCCTTAGTTTTGCCGCTATGGCGGAATTACCGATAGTTATCATACTCGGACAAAGGCCGGGCCCCTCAACAGGGCTTCCTACATACAGTACTCAGTCTGATCTGCACTTTGCTTTGAACGCGGGACAGGGAGAATTTCCAAGATTTCTTACAGCCCCAGGCGACCCTGAAGAAGCCTATTACTGGGCGCAGGTGGCATTGAATATGGCAACAAAATATCAGATCCCGTCTATCATATTAAGCGATAAAGATATGGGCGAATGTTCCTACAGTTTCGATCTGTCTCTGGTCAAAGAATTAAAGGAGGAAGCGCCGGTTTTATGGAATAGACAAGGACAGTATAAAAGATATCTCGATACCCAGACCGGCGTATCACCGCTTGCCTTTGTGCCGGATAAGGACGCAGTCATCAAAGTTAATAGTTATGAACACGACGAGGCCGGCATAACTACCGAAGATCCGCTGGTGACGACAAAAATGCAGGATAAGCGCCTGCGGAAGGAAAAATATTTAGCCCAGGAATTGGAGCAGTATGAAACTGTGAAAGTTTATGGGAACAAAGATTCCAAGACTGCTCTATTATGTTGGGGTTCGGCAAAAGGCGTTTGCGTCGAGGCCGCCCAAAGCCTCGGGCTTAAAGTGATACAGCCGGTAGTCCTTTCACCATTCCCATTAAAACGATTGGAAGAAGCATTAAAAGGTGTCGAAAAGCTTATAGCAGTAGAAAATAACGCGACAGGACAGCTTGTGAGGCTGATAAACGGTTATGGCCTGGATGTGGACGAAAAGATATTGAAATATAACGGAAGGCCGTTCAGCCTGGATGAATTGCAGGAGAGATTGAAAGCGGTGATAAGATGAAAGACTTAGGCACGTCTTGTCCTAATACATGGTGTCCGGGTTGCGGTAACTTCGCTATCATGAATGCCGTAAAAACGGCCTTGAATAGTTTAAGCGACGAAGGACTGTCTTTAAATAATGTCGTGCTCGTTTCAGGCATAGGATGCAATTCGAAGATAGCCGACTATATGAATGTTAACAGTTTCTACTCGCTCCACGGCAGGGTTTTTCCGCCGGCAACAGGAATAAAGCTTGCCAATCCCGGCCTGAAAGTCATAGGCCACGCGGGCGATGGGGATGCCTACGGTGAAGGATTGGAGCACCTCATCTTTGCCGCGAAAAGGAACGTCGACATGACGGCAATAATCCATAATAATCGCGTCTATGGGTTGACTACAGGACAGTATACCCCAACTTCGCCGCTCGGATATAAGGGGCGTTCGACGCCTTTCGGGACGACAGAGATGCCTTTAAATCCGCTCGAGCTTATGCTCGTAAGCGGGGCAACGTTCCTCGGTCGCGGCACTTCTCATGGGATAGATCTTTTGAAAAAATTATTTAAAGAGGCCATTCTGCATAAAGGGTTCGCGCTCATCGACGTGTTGCAGGTCTGCGTTACTTATTATAATATGTACGAATATTATGACAAGCGGGTATATGAACTTAAGGATCATAATCCTGAGGATTTTGACGCTGCCATGAAGAAGATACGGGAATGGGACTATAATACCGATTCGCCGATAGCTCTAGGCCTCCTATATAAGAAGAACGCTCCGACGATGGAAGAGAGATTTGGGAAATTCGACAGAGAAAACATCGATAGAAGTTCGAAGATAAAGAAGATCATGGAGGAAGCGATATAAATGGACCCCAATGTTCTGCACAATTTAAGCTACGGCGTTTATATCGTTTCTACCCACAAAGGCGATGCGCTGAACGCGCAGATAGCCAATACCGTATTTCAGATAACGAGCGAGCCTGTGACGATAGCGATAAGTATCAATAAGCAGAATCTTACTCATGAATTTATACAAGCATCGAGCCATTTCAGCGTTTCAGTCCTTAATGAAGAAGCGCCTCTTCAGTTTATCGGGAAATTCGGGTTTAAAACGGGGCGAAAAGAAGACAAATTCAAGGATATCAATTTCAAAAAACTGGGATCCGGATGCCCGGTGGTTCTGGATCATTCTATATGTTATATCGAAGCGAAAGTCGTAGGTTGTCTTGATTGCAGTACACATACCGTGTTTTTAGGCCAGATGACCGATTCAGAAATGCTCAAACCGGGTAAGCCGATGACATATGAATATTATCATCTGGAAAAACGCGGGTTTACGCCGGCCAGCGCGCCGACATTTATAAAGGGAGAGAAGAAATGAAGCCATTCGAGATTAAAAAAGGTATTTACTGGGTCGGCGTGGTCGATTGGAATGTCCGCTCGTTCCATGGCCATACTTACAGCACCAAAAGGGGATCTACTTATAACGCTTACCTGATAATAGATGAAAAGGTAGCGCTCATTGATACGGTTTTGGGGTCTTTCTCGGGTGAACTGATCGAAAGGATAAAGGAAATAATCCCGCCCGAAAAGATAGATTACGTCATTGCTAACCATGTCGAGACGGACCATTCCGGGGCAATGCCCGCGCTGATGAAACTTTGCCCGAAAGCAAAGGTCTACGGGACCCAGAAATGCAAAGAAGGATTATACAGGAATTATTATGAGAATTGGGACTTCCAGGTCGTGAAGACCGGGGATACGCTGAAGCTTGGCAAAAGGACGCTTACTTTTATAGAGGCGCCCATGATACATTGGCCGGACAGCATGTTCACGTATTGCCGCGAAGAAGAGCTTCTCATGCCGAACGATGCTTTCGGCCAGCATTATGCGACTAGCGAGCATTTTGACGACCAGGTCGACCAGTGCGCGCTGATGGATGAGGCGGCAAAATATTACGGCAATATATTATGGCCGCTCAGCTCCCTGATATTAAGGAAGATCGAGGATGTACAGAAGATGAGCGTCCCGATAAAGATGATAGCGCCGAGCCATGGAATAATATGGCGCAAGGATCCGGCAAAGATCATAAATGCGTATGTCTCATGGGCTAAGAATGAAACTAAAAAGAAAGTGGTTATAGCTTACGAATCGATGTGGGGCTCGACCGCAAAGATGGCGCGGAAGATGTTGGATGGGATGGCGGATGCAGGCGTCAGCGTTAAGCTTTTTGATATCGCACAATCGGACACGACAGAGGTCATTAAAGAGATGCTTGACGCCAAAGGGTTTCTTATAGGCTCTTCAACGCATGACAATGATATGCTTCCTTCAATAGCGGGATTTCTCGCGTTCCTTAAAGGCCTGAAACCCAAAAATAGAGTCGCAGCCGCGTTCGGCTCTTTTGGCTGGTCAGGAGGCGCCGTAGTTTCAATAGAAAAGGAGTTGAAAGAGGCTGGGATAGCGGATGTTGTGCCATCGATATCCTGCAAATATGTCCCGGATGTCGATGAAACGAAAAAATGTTACGAATTCGGGAAGGAATTCGCGCAGAAAATATGAATAAGTGTGGTATAATCTAAGAAAATAAAAGGAGGGTGTTATGGGAAAGAAGTCGAGAGAGATAGTTGAAGTAGATTTGAAAGAGCTGATCGCAGACCTGAACAGGGCGTATTGCGATGAATGGCTTGCCTTTTACGCGTGGAACTACATGGCTATAGCCGTTGAAGGCATGGGTTATGAGGATATGTCCGAATTTCTGGGTAAGATCGCGAAAGATGAGCTTGAACACGCCACAGAACTTGCAGAGCGTATAATCGAGCTTGGCGGCCTGCCGATAAATACTCTCGGTGCAGTGGAAAAGGGCGGCAATGAACCGTATCCCGGCGTCATGAAAAACTTAAGCGATTACAAAGAGATAATAAAGATAGTGACGACGGCAGAGGCCGGCGCTATCGATGTTTATAACAAGATAGCCAAGAAGACGTTCGGCAAAGATCACGATACCTATCAGCTTGCTTGCCATATAATGGGCGAAGAGATAGGCCATGAAGAGACGTTCGAGAATCTGCTGGAGAAAAAGTAGTTCTCAGCATGATAGATGTAAACACCATCTTTTTCGACGTTGACGGGACGCTCGTTGACGCGAGAGATGATATTGCAAATGCGGTAAATTACACTCTTACGAAATTGGGTCTTAAAAAAAGGCCCATGAAGTCGATTGTTTCCTATATCGGAACGGGTGTAAAAGATCTTATCGCAAAAAGCCTGGGCAGCAAGAATAGCGCTTTATCCGGTGAAGCCGTTGAAATATTCAGCAGATACTATGTGGACCATTCCGCCGACGATGCTAAGCTATATCCTCATACGCAAGAAGTCCTTGAATATTTCAAAGATAAAAGAAAAATTATACTTACCAATCGGTACAGCAAGTTTGCCGACATTACTTTGATAAAGCTTGGCATAAGACATTATTTCGAGGGGATAATCGGCGGGGACGACGAGAGTTGTCTTAAACCATCAGCCTGTGTGCTCGACACATTTTCACCGAAGCTCGATAAAGATAAGGCCATTATTGTCGGCGATATGGATATCGACATAATGACCGGGAAAAATTCGGGGGTGAAGACGTGCTGGGTGACGTACGGCCTGGGAAAATCCAAAGACGTCCGCAAGCTGAAGCCGGATTTTGTAATAGACGACATGTTGGAACTTGAGAGCATAATTCAATAGGAGGGGAGATATGGCTAAAAAGATAACCGTATATAGCACGCCTACGTGCCCGTTCTGTATCAGGGCAAAACAGTATCTAAAGGAGAATAATATCCAGTTCGAGAATATAGATGTGTCGCAAGATCAG
Organism: Candidatus Omnitrophota bacterium; assembly: GCA_003142795.1. Taxonomy (GTDB): domain Bacteria; phylum Omnitrophota; class Gorgyraeia; order 2-01-FULL-45-10; family 2-01-FULL-45-10; genus FEN-1320. The sequence continues at coordinate 10,095 of PLNN01000047.1, read as the reverse complement.
GTAAAAGCCCAGGAGATGATAAAAAAGTCAGGACAGATGGGCGTGCCGGTCATAGAAGTTGACGGAGCGATCATCGTCGGATTCGATAAAGAAAAAATAAAGGAAGTCATCGGCATAAAATGATATACGACCTGATAATAGTAGGCGCAGGCCCTGCCGGCATAACGGCCACGGTATATGCCGCGCGTAAACGGCTCAATTTTCTCGTGATAACTCTCGACATAGGCGGACAGGCGGCCTGGAGCGGGGATGTGGAGAACTATACCGGTTACCAATTCATTACGGGGCCCGACCTGACTTCCAAGTTCGAAGAGCATATGCGCACCTACAAAGTTACGGTCAAAGAGAATGAAGAGGTCGAAGAGATAAAAAGGACAGGCACTACTATCAGGGTGAAGACGCATAAAGGCGAATATGAGTCGAAGACGCTCATCATAGCTTCGGGCAAGATGTCTAAGGAATTGAACGTGCCCGGCGAAAAGGAATTTAAACATAAAGGCGTTACTTATTGCGCGACGTGCGACGGCCCGTTATTTTCCGGTAAGGATGTTGCTGTCATAGGCGGCAGCAATTCAGCGCTTGACGCCGCCTTACAGATGATAAGGATAGCAAGCCATGTCTATGTGATCAATCCCGGATCCGCGCTTGGCGGAGATGTGATCATGAGAGAAAAGGTGGAGAAGAACCGTCTCGTTACGGTCTTGAATGGTTCGAAGATCACCGCCATAGTAGGAGAAAAGATGGTGACCGGTATAAAGATAATGCGTGATAATAAAGAAGAGACGATACCTGTCGAAGGGTTGTTTGTAGAAGTAGGACTTATCCCGAATTCGAAGTTTGCCGTAGATCTGGATAAAAATAAATACGGCGAGATAAAAATAAATATGCAGAATGAAACGAACGTTCCCGGTATTTTCGCCGCGGGCGACGTTACCGATGTCCCGCAGAAGCAGATAATAATAGCCGCAGGAGAAGGCTCGAAGGCGGCTCTCTCCGCATTCAAATATCTGAACCAGCTAAAATGACCCCCGCCATAAAAAAGCTTATCGTAGAATACAAAAAACGAAAACCCGAAATAAAAAAAAGGCTGGAAGATTTTGCGCCCGTGCATAAAGGCAAGGACGAGGACATCTTCCAGGAGATGTGCTTCTGCCTTCTTACCGCGAATGCAAACGCGCTCCATTGCGACAAAGCTATAAGAGAATTACGCGAAACGGATCTTCTTTTTAATGGTAAGGCGCACCAGATACGACCCAAGTTGCGTGGCCGCGTCAGGTTCCATAATAAGAAGGCCGACTTTATCATCGGCGCGCGGAAACTGTTTAAAGACGGCAAGAACTTGTGCGTCAAAGAGAAACTGGATTTTAAAGATGTATTTAAGGTCCGGGAGTGGCTGGTCGAGAATATTAAAGGCTTGGGCTATAAAGAGGCGAGCCACTTCTTAAGGAATATAGGGCTCGGTAAGGACATAGCCATACTCGATAGGCATATCCTGAAAAACCTGAAAAAGTACAATGTCATAAATAAGATACCTGCCTCTTTAGGCTCCAGAAAGATATACCTCGATATAGAAGAGAAGATGAAAATATTCTCCAAAAAGGTGAATATCCCGCTTGATGAGATGGATTTGCTGTTCTGGTCGATACAGACCGGCTTTATCTTCAAATAAAAGCATTGACAATCGCGTTCCAGCCTATTATAATCATAATTTCCAATTTAAGAACAAGAGAGGCTTTATATGGCGAAAAAGACTATTAAAGATGTGGATTTGAAGGGTAAAAGAGTGCTTATCAGGGTGGATTTTAACGTTCCGCTAGATGACAATCTCAATATAACCGATGATATAAGGATACGGGCAGCTCTGCCGACCATAAAATACGCGATCGATAAAGGCGCTAAGGTCATATTGATGAGCCACTTAGGTAGACCGGACGGCCAGATCAACGAGAAACTGAGGCTTAAACCGTGCGCTGATAGACTCGAGAAGCTTCTTGGCAAGAAGGTGCTTGCCCTCAAGGATTGCATAGGCGATGATGTTAAAAAAGTGGTTTCTGCTATGAAACCGGGCGATGTTATCCTCCTCGAAAACTTACGTTTCCATGCCGAAGAAGAGAAAAATGATCCGGCTTTCGCCAAAGAGCTTGCTTCATTAGGCGACATATTCGTTAATGACGCGTTCGGCACGGCCCACAGGGCGCATGCCTCAACTGAGGGCGTTACTCATTATCTGCCGTCCGTTGCAGGATTCCTTTTAGAAAAAGAGATGCAATATTTAGGCAATGCCGTTGACAATCCAAAGAGGCCGTTTGTGGCTATACTTGGCGGCGCAAAGGTAAAGGACAAGATAAAAGTAATCGATAATTTATTGAATAAAGTTGACGCGCTCTTGATAGGCGGCGGCATGGCTTACACGTTCCTTAAGGCGCAAGGCAAGACAATAGGTTCATCTAAGCTTGATGCAGACGGATTCGATACTGCAAAGCTAGCGCTCGATAAGGCCGCGAAGAAAAACATCCCGATACTGCTTCCGATCGATAACGTTATAGGCGACAAGTTTGACGCGGGATGCAATGTGAAGACAGTGGGCGCGGACATCCCGGATGGATGGATGGGTCTCGATATCGGACCGAAGACGATAAAATTATTCGAAGATAAATTAAAAGACGCGAAGACGATAGTCTGGAACGGTCCCCTCGGAGTATTCGAGATGGATAAATTCGCAACCGGAACTAAGGAAGTCGCCGGATTCATTGCCAAACTAAAAGGCGTAACGTCGATAATAGGCGGCGGAGACACTGCCGCGGCCATGTTGAAATTCAAGCTTGATAGCAAGATGTCGCACATCTCGACGGGCGGCGGCGCTTCCCTGGAATACCTCGAAGGCAGGGGATTGCCGGGTATCGACGCGTTGAACGATAAGTCGGATAGTTGTTGCTGCTGCGGGAAGAAATAGGACTATGATAGGGCAGGTTTAAACCTGCCCTACTGCAATATAATAGGAGTAGTATGAGAAAAGTCATAATTGCCGGGAACTGGAAGATGAACAAGAATTTGCAGGAGTCGATGGACCTTGCGAATTCCTTAAAAAAAGAACTTAGTGGTGTAAAAGATATAGAGATGGTCCTATGTCCGCCCTTCACTTCGCTTGGCGCGGTGGCTGAAGTAATAAAAGGTACCGGCATAAAGCTCGGAGCCCAGGATTGTTACTGGGAAAAGGAAGGCGCTTTTACGGGTGAAGTTTCGATCGGCATGCTCAAAAGCGTCGGTTGCGCTTACTGCATCGTGGGCCATTCAGAAAGAAGGCAGTTCTTCGGCGAGACGAACCTTACCGTAAATAAGAAGGCGAAGGCGCTCCTGAAAGAGGGAGTGATGCCGATAGTATGCGTAGGAGAAAAACTGGAAGAGAGAAAGGCAGACAAGGCATTCGATGTCGTCAAAGATCACGTGGTAAATTCGCTGGCGGGGCTTTCTAAAGAAGATATGCTTAAGACGGTGATAGCTTATGAGCCGGTCTGGGCGATAGGGACCGGCGTTAACGCGACTAAAGAACAGGCCCAGGAGATACATAAGTATATCAGGGGACTCCTGAAAGAAATGTACGATGCCCAGGTTGCAGAAGGCGTAAGGATACAATACGGCGGCAGCGTCAAGCCGGACAATATAAAAGAGCTTATATCACAGGGAGATGTCGACGGCGCGCTCGTCGGAGGGGCGAGTTTAAAGAGCGACTCATTCAGTCAGATAGTCAGGAACAGTTCAAAATAACGAGGGAGAATATGTTATACGGATTAGTCATGGCGATACATGTAATAGCTTCATTGGTTTTGATAGCGGTCATCCTGCTCCAGGCAGGACGCGGAGGGGGATTGAGCGAAACGTTCGGAGGCGGCTCCACCCAGACGCTGTTCGGCACCAAGACAAATTTATTTTTGACGCGCGCGACGGCAGCGTCGGCAGTCATCTATATAATAACGTGCCTTACTTTAGCCGTTATGACCAGCCATAGAGGCAAATCACTGGTGGCGAATGGAAGAATGGCGATGCCTGCACAGTCCCATCAGGGCGGATCGGCCCCGTTGCCGGATCAACCCGCAGATTATTGAGATAGAAATGAAAGTTTTGCGCAATATTATAATGCCGCTAATTATATTAGCGGCATTTTTTTTAACAGCGCCTGTAAAAGCTGAAACGTCCCAGGGCAAAGATGCGCCAGCCTACGGTGACGCCCTGGTTACCGCATCGATAGGGGACGCCAGTACATTAGTCCCGATCCTCGCCACAGATTCAGCATCAAGCGATGTCTGCGGTATGATCTTTAACGGCCTCGTGAAATACGATAAAAATATAAAGCTCATAGGCGATCTTGCCGAAAGCTGGGAGATCCTCGAAGATGGCCTTGTGATCGTATTCCATCTGCGAAAAGATGTGTTGTGGCATGACGGTGTTCCTTTTATCGCAAAAGACGTCGAATTCACCTATAAGAAACTGATAGACCCCAACGTCAAGACCCCATATGGCGGAGATTTCGAAAGGATAAGATCGCTCGAGATCCCGGATGACTACACCGTTAAGGTGACCTATAAAGAGCCTTTTGCCCCCGGCTTGTCTAGCTGGGGCATGCCGATCATGCCGGAACATTTATTAAAGAATGAAGACCTGAATAAGACCGGATTCGGCCGGCATCCCGTCGGGACAGGGCCGTATAAATTCAAGTCCTGGAAGACGGGCGAGAAGATAGAGCTGGCATTCAACGAAGCGTATTTCGAAGGGCGCCCTTACATCAACCGCTATATTTACCGCATCATCCCTGACGACGCCACGATCTTCCTGGAGCTTCAAACGCAAGGCGCGGACCTTGCGACGCTCACGCCGCTGCAATTTACGAAGCAGACCGGCGGTAAGTTCTTCCGGGACCATTATAATAAGTTCAAATATCCCAGCTTCGGCTATGTGTATATGGGATACAATCTTTCCGATCCGCGATTTCAGGACGTAAGGGTCCGGCGCGCGATAAATTACGCTGTTGATAAGCAGGCGCTGGTCGATACGGCGCTATTCGGCCTTGCCAGGGTAATAACAGGCCCGTTCATGATCGATTCCTGGGCGTACAATAAAGATATAAAACCCGCATCATACGACGTTGCCATGGCAAAAGAACTTTTAAAAGAAGCCGGATGGAGCGATACCGGCGCGGACGGGTGGCTCAGAAAGGACGGGCAGGTCTTCGAGTTCACCCTCCTGGTGAACCAGGGAAATACAGACCGCCTGAAATGCGCCCAGATGATCCAGGGATATCTCAAAGCAGTCGGTATCAAAATGAAGATACGGGTGCTCGAGTGGAGCACCCTTATAAGCGAGTTTATAACTAAAAGGCGCTTCGAGGCGGTCCTTATGGGCTGGTCCCTGTCGCGGGATCCGGATAATTACGATATTTGGCATTCGTCGAAGACTCGCGAAGGCGAATTTAATTTCATCGGGTATAAAAATGATAAAGTCGATGCGCTTTTGGCGGAGGGCAGGCGGACTTTCGATGAAGCGCGCCGCGCCGAGATCTATCACGAGATCCATTCGCTTATTTATGACGACCAGCCGTATCTTTTTTTATATTCCCCCGAGATACTTCCGATAGTCAATAAAAGATTCCGCAACGTTGAGGCATCAGCCATAGGTATCGGCTACAATCTTATCAAGTGGTATGTGCCTAAGAATGAACAGAAGTATAAGTAATTCCCCATAAACTCTTCCCAAATCCGTCAAACAATGATATAATTACCTTAAGATATTAATATATAAATAATAAAATGACATTTATCATTATAAGGAGACTCGCTGGACTTATTCCGGTTTTTTTCGGAATAACAGTGGTCTCTTTTTTCGTTATTCACCTTGCCCCCGGCAAACCTACCGATATCCAGACCAGCATGAACCCCAAAGTTTCTTATGAAGCGCGGCTCAGGTGGGAAAGGATAGAGGGTTTTGATAAACCCATACATGTCCAATACGCAAAATGGCTGGGTAAATTTATCAGATTCGATTTTGGCCGTTCTCACATAGATGGCAGGCCGGTATCCGACAAGATCCTGGAGAGGATCCCCATCACGCTCTTGATAAACATCCTGTCGCTGGTCCTGATATTTGCGATAGGCATACCGATAGGCATATTTTCAGCGGTAAAAAGAAATTCCATTTTGGACAGGCTGACAACTGTCGGAGTGTTCATAGGGTTTTCAGCGCCTGAATTCTGGATAGCGCTGCTCCTGATGAGCCTGTTCGGGATAACACTAGGCTGGCTTCCCATATCCGGGATAAAGTCGCTCGATTTCGAATATCTTACTCTTGCCGGAAAGATAGCCGATGTCGCAAAGCATCTCGTCCTTCCGGTCGCGATCGCCGCATTCGGATCGCTTGCCGGTATATCGCGATATATGCGTTCGTCAATGGTCAATATCATAAATCAGGATTATATAAGGACCTCGCGCGCTAAGGGGCTGAAAGAATCAGACGTTATTTATAAGCACGCGCTCAAGAACGCGCTTCTTCCTGTCATAACCATACTGGGCCTTTCGATACCCGGGCTCATAGGCGGGAGCGTGATATTCGAATCGATATTCGCCATTCCCGGTATGGGCAGGCTTTTTTACGAATCCGTCATGGCAAGAGATTTCAATACCATAATGGGCGTTCTTTCGATAGGCGCCATCCTTACGCTTCTTGGCAATTTTCTCGCGGATATTGCGTATTCATATGCCGATCCGCGGATAAGGATTGCGAAATGATAAAAGAACTGGCAAAAAATAAGATGGCGTTCGGCGGGCTGGTCTTTATTGTAATAATTTTGTTCTTCGCCGTATTCGCACCTTTCGTCGCGACATATGACCCGGGACACATCGACGCGAAGAATATATTGAGCCCGCCTTCAAGGGCACATATCTTCGGGACCGATACTCTGGGAAGGGATATATTTTCACGCATTGTCTACGGCTCGAGAATATCCCTGTCGGTCGGGTTCATAGCTGTCGGCATAGCGGTGTTTGTCGGGATATTTTTCGGCTCTATAGCCGGTTATTACGGCGGGAAGCTGGATTACTGCATAATGCGATTTGTGGACATAATGCTCTGTTTTCCGACGCTTTTTCTAATACTTGCCGTGATAGCGATATTGGAACCGTCGATATTCAATATAATGGCGGTAATAGGATTGACAGGATGGATGGGCGTGGCTCGCCTGATAAGGGCGGAGATCCTGACGCTTAAAGAAAGAGATTATATTGCGGCAGCGCGGATCATGGGCGCGAAAGATGCCTGGATAGTCTTAAGGCACCTTGTGCCGAACGCGATAGGGCCGGTAATGGTGAGCGCGACCCTCGGTGTGGGAGGGGCGATATTGACGGAATCGGCGTTGAGTTTTCTTGGGATAGGCGTCCAGCCTCCGACGCCGAGCTGGGGCAATATCCTTATGGATGGCAAATCGACTCTCGGCGCCGCATGGTGGCTAACGATATACCCGGGAATATTTATATTACTGACGGTGCTGGCTTACAATCTGCTCGGCGAAGGATTGCGGGATATATTGGAGCCTAGGATAACAAGCTGAAATTTATGAAAAAGATATATCTAATACTATTGGCATTGGTTTTTTTAACGTTTTCGATCGCGCCCTGCGCGTTTTCCGAAGTCGTCAACGGCCCCTCGCGGGTATTATCGCTGAAGGATGCGATTAATGTCGCTTTTCTTAGCAATAAAGACATCCAGATACAGGAAGAGGAGATAGCATCTGCCAGGGCGAATATCACCGACGCGCAGGGAAAGTTCCTGCCGACTTTGGATGCGACGGCATCATATACATATTACGGCACCATGTTTACCATTCCATCGGCTGTTGCGCCCAACCTGAAGAAAGATATAGGTATCTTTAACGGGTACCAAAATGACAATAAATTGGGCCTCTCCGTAAACGAGACTGTATTTAACGGCGGAGCCAACATCGTTAACATGAAACAGGCCCGTTTGGGATTGAAGATACAGGAACAGACGCTGCGCGCAAGGAAATTTGACGTAGAATTCGATACAAAACGGCTTTATTATGGCCTGTTGTTCGCCTATGAGACCGAGCGTATTACTAAGAACCTCCTGGAACAGGCCCAGGCCCATTATGAGGATGTGAAGAATAAATTCGACCAGGGAACTTCTTCAAGGTTCGACGTCCTTCAGTCAAAAGTCCAGGTCTCGAAAGTAATGCCGGAGCTTATAAAAGCGCAAAACGACATTGATCTAATAAAAGCGGACCTCAAAAAATTGCTGAGCCTGAAGATGACGGAAGATATCGGGTTGAAGGACGATAAACTCATGTGTTCTTATATCGAGATAAAGGAAGATGAATTCCTGAAAGAGGCTTACGCGACCAATCCGCAGGTTATCTTGAAAATGATGGGCGTCGACATGAACAAGTGGGGGATAGAATATGCCAAAGCCGGATACGGGCCGTTTATCAATGCCAGCTTCGACTACATGTACAGGAGCAATAGTGTTAATACCATCTTTGAGTATAAACACACCAATTGGAATGCCGGAGCCAGCGTGACCATACCGATATTTGACGCGTTTTCCACTAAGGCCAAGGTCGATGAAGCGAAGGCCAAATACGCACAGGCCAACCTGGAAAAAGAAGACATAAATGACCAAGTAGCCGTCGATATAAAGAAGGCATGCCTTGATATGAAAGAGGCAAAAGAGATTTTAGATTATGAAAAGGACAGCATCGAAGAGGCCAAGGAGGCTTTACGCATTGCCAATATCGGATACGATAACGGTGTGAAGACGAACCTTGATGTCCTGGATTCGCAGGTATCTTTAAGCCAGGTTGAGAGAAGTTACGTCGAAGGAATATACGATTATTTAATGGCCAGGGCATTTCTGGACAAGACCACAGGAAGGGCATTCTATAAGGAGGAGAATAAATAATGGAAAAAGAAAAACCTATTCAAGCGATCAAGAAGAAGAAAAAAAGTATTATTATAACTGCAGTAATTATTATTGCGATAATCGTCTCCGGCACCGTCATCTATAAGTTCTATCAGGCGAATGAAAGAAAGCGGATAATAAAAGTCTCCGGCAATATAGAGGGCAATGATGTGCGCATATCTTTCAGGGTTACCGGCCAGATCGAGGAACTCCTCGCGGACGAGGGCACAGTCTTGAAGGAAGGCCAGATAGTGGCAAGGCTCAATAAAGATGAGCTGGGTAAGCTTAAAGCTGAGGCGGAGGCCTCATTGAAACTGGGTGAATTCCAATACGAGCTGGATAAAACAGATTACATCAGGGCCGAGAACCTTTTTAAGGCCGGTGCCATATCGGCCCAGCAGAGGGATGCGGCAAAGACAAGATCGGACACGGACAGGGCCAATGTCGACCAGTTGCGCGCGTCATTGGAACTTGCTGAAACAAAGTTGGGATGGGCGGATCTCGCGTCGCCTTTAAACGGGTATATTCTCGTGAAGAGCGCGATGCAGGGCGAGGTGGTCCAATCCGGCGCGCCCGTCTTTACTGCCGTTGACCTCAACGATATCTGGGTAACGGGCTATATCAACGAAAAAGACCTCGGAAGGGTAAAATTAAATCAGAAGGCGTATATAAAGACGGACACCTACAAAGATAAAAAATATGACGGCTGGGTATCTTTCATATCCCAGCAAACGGAGTTCACCCCTAAATATATCCAGACCACCGAAGAGAGGGTCAAATACGTCTACAGGATAAAGGTCAAGGTGGACAATTCCTCGCTCGAATTGAAACCCGGCATGCCTGCGGACGCTTATATCATGGTCGAGTGATGATTACGATAAAGACCGCAAACCTAACCAGAAAATTCGGCGACCTTACCGCTGTCGATAACCTAAATATAGAGATCGAAGAAGGCGAGATATTCGGCCTTGTCGGCCCTGACGGGGCCGGGAAGACCACAACAATGCGGCTCCTGACGGGTATCCTTGAACCGACTTCAGGCGAAGGTTGGGTTTACGATAAACATATCGTCAAACAGTCGGAATCGCTCAAAGATAATATAGCTTATATGTCGCAGCGTTTCGGCCTTTACGA
>PLNN01000033.1 GCA_003142795.1 Candidatus Omnitrophota bacterium | reverse complement strand
TATTACCTTCCGCTCAAAACCTCACAAGGAGCTTTTGGAGTTTTAGGAGTTTTTTTCAAAGAAGGCAAAGAAGGTCTAGACCCCAGGGAAAATAGCCTGTTAAGCGCATTGGCAAGCCAGGCAGCGGTCGCGATTCAGCGTATTAAGTTATTCGAAATATCTCGCCAGATGGAACTTATCCGTGAAACAGAAAAGTTACAAGCAGCGCTTTTAAACTCTATCTCTCACGATCTCAGGACGCCGCTTGTGTCTATTACGGGAGCCTTAAGCAGTCTTTTGGAGGATTCATCTTCGCTCGATCCCAAAATGCGTAAAGAGCTTTTAAAATCTGCCTATGAAGAGTCGGGCAGTCTGAATCGGCTTGTAGGTAATCTCCTCGATATGACCCGGGTTGAAGCAGGGACCCTGAAGATCAATGCCAAATTTTGCGACTTGCGGGATGTTATTGGCACTTCGTTGCAGGCATTAAAGGACAAACTTGAGAAGAGAGATGTGCGTATCGATATTCCACAGAATATGCCGGAAATTCCGATGGATTTTACTCTTATGATGAGGGTCTTCGTGAATTTAGTGGATAACGCCGTTAAATATTCTAATCAGGACACGCCAATTGAGATTACAGCTAAACTAATGGAGAACGAGATAAAGATCGAAGTAAAAGACAAGGGTTTTGGGATCCCTGACGAAGATATAACGCATATTTTTGATAAATTTTACCGGGCTGTAAAACCCCGCCAGGTAACGGGCACAGGCCTTGGGCTCTCCATTTGTAAAGGTATCGTAGAAGCGCACGGCGGTCGGATCTTTGCTGAAAATAATCCCGATAAAGGAGCGACGTTAACCGTAATATTACCGTTAGAGACGAAAAAGACATAGATGGCAAACCAGGATATGCGGATTCTTATTGTAGACGATGAGAAGACGATTCGTCGTTTTCTAAAAGCGACTCTTATTTCTCATGGCTATAACGTTTTTGAGGCTACAGACGCCAAGGAGGCCTTGGAGTACTCCGTTTCTTCGCATCCGGACGCCATAATTTTAGATCTCGGCCTGCCGGATATGGATGGTATCGAGGTTACGCGTCAAATTCGAAAGAGAGCTAAGACTCCGATCATCATCCTGTCGGTTCGGGAAGATGAAACTGACAAGATCGCCGCGCTGGACGCAGGTGCGGATGACTATCTAACAAAACCGTTTAATGCAGGAGAGATGCTTGCGCGGCTGCGGGCTGTGATGCGGCGGCTTCTACCTCAAAACGAGAGATCAGTATTTAAGGTAGGAAAACTCTCGATTGATATATCAAGCCATAGCGTGGAAGTAAAATCCCGCGAGATCCATCTTACGCCGACAGAGTATGATGTCTTAAAAGCGCTTGTCTTGAATGCCGGAAAGATCATGACCCACGGCCAAATATTAAAAGAGATCTGGAATAAAAACGAAGATTTTGAAGAGGCTTTGCATCTTTTAAGAGTAACGATCAGTAATCTACGAAATAAGCTGGAATCCAATCCCGATAGACCTGTCTATATACTTACCGAACCTGGCGTCGGCTATCGTCTTTCCTCCGAAACCTAACCTCAAAAATATTGACGTTTTATTGACTTGGCTTTTTTCACATTAGTTGTAAAATAATCTCATGACTAAAAACAAATGCATTTTATCAGGGTTTCTTTTATTGGTAATGATTATTTTTTTAAGTTGCGGTCAGAGCATAGCCGTTGTACCATATCCTCTATCTACGGAGGAAAAGCCTGAGGCGCGCACAAAAGAAGATAGATTGTTAGAAATTGTTGAAAAAATTGAAACGCATGAAAAAGCAGATATTGAATTTTGTCACAATATAGAAAAAGAGTTAAAACAGATTTTGAATAAGGAGGGCATTGGCAATGAAAGATAAGATCTATTGGTTGGGTGTCGGTGTGTGTACTATGCTGATAGTGTATCTGATAGTCGGGTTTTCGATACCTCACTAGACATTTTTGAACGAAGGAGTGCGATATGGACTGGTTATTTTCAGGGATTACGCTGTTTCTTTTGGTGGGCTCAATCGGTTTCATTGTTCTATGTGATCGACTATGAATATAAAAAATAGAGGTACGCCATGACAATTATTTATTGGGTTGGAGGGATCGTTTCTATTTTTTTATTTGCCTATCTCTTAGTAGCTCTTCTTAAGCCGGAGATATTCTGATGAATTGGAATAGTTTTATTCAAAGCTTTATATTTATTCTTGTAATAGTTATTTTGGCCAAGCCGCTGGGAATTTATATGGCGCGCATATATATAGGTAAGAAGGCCGGCCTTAACGTATGGTTCGCGCCTGTAGAAAGATGGACCTATAAACTCTCGGGCATTGATCCTAAGAGAGAGATGCCATGGAAGCAATATGCCATTTCGGCCATGATCTTTAATATTATAGGCCTAGTGGCGGTTTACGCGATCCAGCGCTTTCAATCGCATCTTCCTTTAAACCCGATGTCCATGCCCCCTGTAGCGCCGGATCTATCTTTTAATACAGCAGTGAGCTTTGCTACCAATACAAATTGGCAAAGCTATGGCGGCGAAAGTACATTAAGTTATTTTACCCAGATGATTGCTTTAACGGTGCAGAACTTTGTGTCAGCAGCAACAGGTATGGCAGTGCTTGTGGCCGTGATCAGAGGATTTATTCAAAAACAAACGGAAACTATAGGTAATTTCTGGGTAGATCTTGTCCGGTCGACATTATATATACTGCTTCCGCTGGCGATAATTCTTTCCGTTGTATTGGTTTCCCAAGGCGTTGTTCAGACATTCGTCCCAAGCGTAAAAGCTACGCTAGTACAATCAACTAAGGATGCGGCTGGAAAAGAAGTCTTGGAACAGATCATTGCTCTCGGGCCTGCCGCCTCTCAAATAGCTATCAAACAATTAGGGACTAATGGAGGAGGGTTCTTCAATGTCAATTCCGCTCATCCGCTTGAGAACCCCACACCATTGTCAAATTTCTTAGAAGTTATTTCGATAATCCTGATATCAGCCGCTTTATGTTATACCTACGGCTATATGGTCAAGGACAGACGCCAGGGGTGGGCTATTCTCGCAGCGATGCTCATTATATTTATCCCGTGCCTTTTAATATGCATGCACTTTGAACAAGCCGGTAATCCCATTCTTAATAAGTTAGGTGTTGACCAGCACTCAAGTATCTTGCAGCCAGGCGGTAACATGGAAGGTAAAGAAGCCCGTTTCGGGATCACTAACTCCGCCATCTGGGCAGCCACTACAACCGCTGCATCCAACGGCTCAGTTAATTCTATGCATGATTCTTATATGCCCTTAGGCGGTCTCATCCCAATGTGGCTTATGCAATTAGGGGAGATAATATTCGGTGGCGTAGGGAGCGGCCTTTACGGCATGGTAGCGTTTATAATTATAGCCGTATTCATAGCAGGACTTATGATCGGCCGCACTCCTGAATATTTAGGAAAGAAAATCGAAGCCTATGAAATGAAGATGGCTTCCCTTATGATTTTAATACCGCCTATACTTGTTCTTGCAGGCACAGCAATTTCAGTTATTATACCCGCAGGGACAAGCTCGATTTTAAATCCCGGGACTCACGGATTTAGTGAAATATTATATGCTTTTTCATCAGCAAGTAACAATAATGGGAGCGCGTTTGCCGGCCTTACCACTAATACTCTCTTCTATAATGTGGCTCAAGGATTAGCGATGTTTTTTGCGAGGTATTGGCTTCTAATCCCCGCGCTTGCGATCGCGGGTTCGCTTTCCAAGAAAAAAATCGTACCTGTAAGCCAAGGGACACTGCCTACACATACGCCGCTTTTTATCATATTTCTGGTCATGGTCATATTAATTGTAGGAGCGCTCACATTCTTCCCGGCGCTTGCCCTTGGTCCGATCGTTGAACATTTAATGATGTATCACATTTAAGAGAGGCTTATATGATTAAATTACATAAATCAAAATCCTTGTTTGAGCCGTCTATCATTGGACCGGCGATAATTGACTCGCTAAAGAAACTAGATCCCAGGCACCAGTTCAAGAACCCGGTAATGTTTGTGGTATTGGTGGTAAGTATATTGACCACCGGGCTATGGATTCAGGCAATGCTTGGTCATGGGGAGGCCCCTGCAAGTTTTATTCTAGCGATAACCTTATGGCTATGGTTTACGCTCGTTTTCGCGAATTTTTCCGAAGCTATGGCAGAAGGAAGGGGAAAAGCGCAGGCCGCAAGTCTTAAAAAAGCGAGACGTGATACCCCCGCAAAAAAGCTTTCGAAACCACAATATGGTTCAATCCATGAGACTGTTCCAGCCACGACACTGCGCAAGGGAGATGTTGTTCTTGTCGAAACAGGGGATTTTGTTCCTATGGATGGTGAGATCATTGAAGGAGTGGCATCTGTAGATGAAAGCGCTATCACCGGAGAAAGCGCTCCTGTAATACGTGAAGCCGGTGGAGACCGCAGTGCCGTTACGGGTGGTACACGGGTACTTTCAGACTGGATCGTGATACGTATAAGCTCGAATCCCGGAGAAACGTTTTTAGACCGGATGATTGCCATGATAGAAGGAGCTAAAAGACAAAAGACCCCTAACGAAATAGCTTTAAGCATTTTGTTGGCAGTTTTCACGATCATCTTTCTTTTAGCTGCCGTAACACTCTTACCATTTTCAATATATAGTGTAATATCAGCCGGTCATGGCATTCCTATTACAGTAACTGTATTAGCGGCTCTCTTGGTATGCCTTATACCTACTACCATAGGAGGATTACTTCCAGCCATAGGCATAGCAGGAATGGATAGGATGATTCAGGCCAATGTCATCGCTACGTCCGGCCGCGCCGTCGAAGCGGCAGGAGACGTGGACGTGCTTCTTCTGGATAAGACGGGGACGATAACGCTCGGCAACAGGCAGGCAGTAGCTTTTATACCGGCCGAAGGGGTGACGGTAAAAATACTGGCTGACGCGGCGCAGATCTCGTCGCTATCCGATGAGACGCCCGAAGGAAGAAGCATCGTCGTATTGGCAAAAGAAAAATATGGCATAAGGGAACGCCACATCCACGAGCTCGACGCGAAATTTATCCCATTTACCGCCCAGACCAGGATGAGCGGTGTGGACCTGGGCAACTGTTGTCAGATAAGGAAAGGCGCTGCCGACGCCATTGAAGATTACGTGAAGAAACTCGGAGGTTCTTTTCCGGAAGACTTGAAAGCGAACATCACATCGATAGCTAAATCAGGCGGCACCCCTCTTGTCGTTGCAGAGAATGAACATGTGCTGGGAGTCATCCAGCTGAAAGACATCGTTAAGGGCGGGATAAAGGAACGTTTCGCGGAATTGCGCCGCATGGGGATCAAGACCGTAATGATAACCGGTGATAATCCTTTAACGGCCGCTGCGATCGCCGCGGAAGCAGGCATGGATGATTTTTTAGCGAAGGCCACGCCTGAGACCAAGCTTAAACTTATACGCGAGATGCAGGAGGGCGGCAGGCTCGTTGCCATGACCGGTGATGGGACCAATGACGCCCCGGCTCTCGCCCAGGCGGATGTCGCGGTTGCTATGAATACGGGCACGCAGGCCGCGAAAGAAGCGGGCAACCTCATTGACCTCGATTCGAATCCTACGAAACTGATCGAGATAGTCGAGATCGGCAAACAGCTTCTCATAACCCGCGGCTCGTTGACGACGTTCAGCATAGCCAATGACGTTTCAAAATATTTCGCGATTATCCCGGCCGCGTTCGTAGGCACGTATCCGGCTCTTAAGGCGCTCAACATCATGCATCTTGCTACGCCGGAGAGCGCTGTGCTCTCCGCAGTAATTTTCAACGCGATCATTATCATATTGCTTATTCCGTTAGCTTTGCGCGGAGTACCATACAGGCCAACGAAGGCAAGCAGACTTCTTAGAGATAATCTGTTAATTTACGGAGTCGGAGGCATTATCGCGCCGTTTATAGGTATCAAACTGATAGATATGATGCTGGTGACTTTACACTTAGTCAAATAGGCCTCGGTCGGAGACCTCGGCACTTAGCTGACCCCGTGGCTTAATGAACTTGGAGGTGAAAAATGTTCAGAGAATATATTAAACCGGCTGTTATTTCTTTTGCGCTCCTGACGATCATTACGGGAATTATTTATCCGCTTCTTATTACCGGGATCGCGCACGTATTTTTTCATGGACAAGCCAACGGCAGCCTGATATATCGAGACGGAAAGATAGTTGGCTCGTCGCTCATAGGCCAGCAATTTGACGATCCAAAATATTTATGGGGACGCATCTCAGCGACTTCACCCCAATATAATGCATCAAGCTCTTCAGGCTCTAATATAGGGCCTTCTAACCCCGCTTTGATTGATGAGATAAAAGGTCGCATTAAAGCGTTAAAAGCAGCCGATCCGGAAAATACAAATTCTATTCCGGTAGATCTTGTCACGTCTTCAGGGAGCGGACTCGATCCACAAATAAGTATTGCCGCCAGCTATTATCAGATTCCAAGAATAGCTAAGAGGCGCGGAATTTCCGAAAACGCCGTAAAGGATATCATACGCAAGAATACGACCGGACGTTTTCTTGGCTTGATTGGCGAACCTGTTGTGAACGTACTAAAAGTAAACTTAGATTTGGAGACTTATAAAAAATGAAAATACTTAAATTTGTTATTGTCGTGGCCTGCTGCGCGCTCACGCTAACATTTACCAATGCATCATTGCGCGCTGACGAAAATACGCCAGCGGCTACTACTCCATCGGCGACTCAGCCGCCGCGTGCTCCATTGATGAACGTTTTGGACAAGGTAGGACTGGCTAAGCCTTTAGATAAGATGGGGATCAATATATATGGTTATGCCGAAGGCGGCTGGTTTTATGATGCCACCTCGCCTCGTAAAGGATCAGGCCCGACCTTTATCGGATATAACAACTTCAAAAGCGACGTTACCCTTGACAAGGTTGACCTGAGTATTGAGCGTACGGTCGATGCCACAAAGAAGCAGTTCGATGTTGGCTTTCACGTGGAAGCCATCTATGGCGCGGATGCCGCGTTTATCCATTCAAATGGACTATGGGATACACAGACCGGCCATGATCAATGGGACCTTATTCAAGCCTATGCCGACATAGCTTTTCCTTATATACCGGTACGGCTGCGAGTGGGCAAGTGGATCGAGTTGGCCGGCTTCGAGCAATTTAGCGCCAACATATACGGAGCTTTTGGCGATCCCATGAGAGCACTCTATACGTATAGTTATCAAT
>PLNN01000052.1:9107-36791 GCA_003142795.1 Candidatus Omnitrophota bacterium | reverse complement strand
CTCATCGCCGGCATCATGGAGCATATCGAAGAGGCGGGCATCCACTCGGGCGACAGCGCTATGGTGCTGCCTCCGCATACTCTCGGTAAAGACATAATCGACACGATAAAGAAAAATACATATGCCATGGCCATGGAGCTCAAGGTGAAGGGCCTGATGAACGTCCAATACGCCGTTAAAAATAACATCGTATACATTCTCGAGGTCAATCCGAGAGCGTCGCGCACAGTGCCGTTCGTCAGTAAGGCGATAGGCGTCCCTCTAGCTAAACTCGCGACCAAGGTAATGCTCGGAAAGACGCTGCAGGAAGTCGGATTCACAAAAGAGATGAAGATAAATTTTGTTGCCGTCAAGGAATCGGTCTTCCCGTTCATACGATTCCCCGGCGTCGATGCCATCCTCGGGCCGGAAATGAAATCTACCGGCGAAGTGATGGGCATAGATAAGACGTTCGGAGCGGCATACGCGAAGAGCCAGATAGCGGCAGGGCAGAACCTCCCGCTCAAAGGGAACGTATTCATAAGCGTCAAGAACCAGGACAAGCGCAACATCTTATTCGTAGCCAAAAAGCTCGCGGATATGGGATTCAAGATAATGGCAACATCCGGAACGGCCGATGCGTTAATGTCGAGCGACATCGACGTCAGAGTGCTTCCTAAACTGACTGAGGGCAGGCCCAATATAGTCGACCTGATCAAAGACGGTAAGGTCGCGATGATAATCAACACCCCTTCAGGGAAGGCTACAAAAGAAGACGAGCTTAAAATACGATCGCACGCCATACTCTACAATGTGGCCCTGATAACGACGGTTTCGGGCGCGCAGGCTTCCGTGAACGGCATCGAGAACCTTATGAAGAAGAATAAAATATCGGTAACATCACTGCAGGAGTATCATAAGAGAAAGTTGTAAAAAATAGTCTTATAGCCGAGAGGATTTATTACAATGAAAGAATATTGCGGTGTCGTCGGGGTTTACGGTCATAAAAACGCGAGTCAGCTCGCATATCTTGCCCTTTACGCACTGCAGCACCGCGGCGAAGAATCGACGGGGATAGTAAGCTTCGACGGCAAAAAAGTCTTCCAGCATAAAGGTATGGGGCTGGTGGGGGACATCTTTAAAGAAGCGGACCTTAAAAGATTAAAAGGCCATATGGCTGTAGGGCATGTACGTTATTCGACTACCGGTTCAAGTACCATTAAAAATGTCCAGCCGTTATTGATAAACCATAAAAAAGGTTTCATAGCGGTAGCGCATAACGGCAATCTCACCAATTCAGTAGAGCTGCGGAACGAGCTTGAAGATGCCGGATCGATCCTGCAGACCACCATGGATTCGGAACTCATAGTCCATCTTCTGGTCAGGGACCACAAAAATAATTATAGAGGAAAGATAGTCCCCATAGTCGAGAGACTTGAAGGCGCATATTCTTTCGTGCTCGCCATAAACGACGCCATCTACGCCATCAGGGACCCGCACGGCTTCAGGCCGCTCTGTATAGGAAAGCTCGGCGATGGCTACATTGTCGCAAGCGAAACGTGCGCCCTTGATATGGTACAAGCCGAGTACGTCCGCGATGTCGAACCCGGAGAGACCGTCATAATCGACAAGACCGGATTGACTTCGGTAAAGTCGCCGGTTATCAAAAATCATGCTTTCTGCATATTCGAGAATATATATTTCGCGCGCCCCGACAGCAATATCTTTACGAAGAGCGTCTACCTGACCAGAAAGAATTTGGGAAGAGCGCTTGCCAAAGAGCACCCGGTCGATGCCGACATAGTAATGCCTATACCGGACTCCGGCACATACGCCGCTTTAGGATATGCCGAAGAATCGAAGATACCTCTTGAGATAGGCTTTGTCCGAAATCACTATATAGGCAGGACATTCATACAGCCGAGCCAGCTCATACGCGATTTTAAGGTAAAAGTAAAATTAAATCCCATACGCGATGTCCTTAATGGGAGACGCGCCGTCATAGTCGAAGATTCCATCGTAAGAGGAACCACTTCGCGGGGCAGGGTAAGGGCCCTGCGCCAGGCAGGCGTAAAGGAGATACATATGCGCGTCTCCTGTCCGCCGCTTATCTCGCCCTGTTTTTACGGCATCGACTTCCCGACAAAGAAAGAACTGGTAGCCGCCAACCATTCGATCGAAGAGATACGGCAATTCATCGGCGTCGACAGCCTTAAATACCTGAGCCTGGAAGGCATGTTAAATTCGATGATGCTTCCAAAGGATGAGTTCTGCACCGCGTGCTTTACCGGCAATTACCCGACGACAATATGCAAGCCGCCTTCAAAGAAGGCGCTTGAAAGAACGCGCTGCGTCGGCTTGACCAATAAATAATGGCCCGAGAAAAAATACTTATAATAGATTTCGGCTCGCAATATAACCAGCTCATCGCTAGGTCGGTGAGGGAGCTAAACGTATTCTGCGAGATAGTCCCGCCTGATATTTCGATAAGGTCCATCGATCGGCTTGAAACAAGGGGGATAATCCTTTCCGGCGGCCCGGCAAGCGTCTATCAAAAAGGCGCGCCATCATGCAACCCGGCTTTATTCTCGCTCGGCATACCCATATTGGGGATATGCTACGGAATGCAATTGATGGCAAAAACGCTGGGCGGCCAAGTCGAACATTCTCCTTCCAGAGAATACGGCAGAGCGATACTGACCGTAACGAACCATAGGCTATTATTTAAAGACATTCCAAAGAACAGCACCTCATGGATGAGCCACGGCGATAAAGTAAAGCGCATGCCGAAAAATTTCGCGAGAATAGGGATGTCGCGGAATACGTCCATCGCGGCTTTTGCGAATTTCGATAAAAGATTATATGGCGTCCAGTTCCATCCAGAAGTAGCTCATACCGAATACGGCAAACAGGTCCTGAAGAATTTCATAAAAGATATATGCGGCGCAAGGGCCGATTGGTCGATGAAGTCATTCGTTAAAGAGACCATAGCGCAAATAAGGAAGACCTCCGGTAGAGAAAAAGTTATCCTCGGCCTCTCGGGCGGCGTAGATTCGTCGGTCGCGGCGGTCCTCATCAATAGAGCGATAGGCCACAGGCTGGCCTGCGTATTCGTCGATAACGGGCTTCTGCGAAAAGACGAAGCAAAACTGGTGCGGGAAGTTTTCCAAAAACATTTAAAAATGAACTTAAGGGTTGTCGACGCCTCAAATGAATTCCTGGGAGCTTTAAAAGGGGTTGTCGACCCGGAAAAAAAGCGAAAGATAATCGGTAAAACTTTTATAAGAGTATTTGACAGGGAAGCGAAAAGAATAGGCGGCGTCAAATTTTTGGCTCAAGGGACCCTCTATCCGGACCTGATCGAATCCCGATCAACGTTCGGAGGTCCGAGCGCCACGATAAAAACACATCATAACGTCGGCGGGCTGCCTAAGAAGATGAACTTAAAGCTGATAGAGCCGCTGAAATACCTGTTTAAAGACGAGGTGCGGAAGGTCGGAAAAGAATTGAGGATGCCCCAGGAAATACTCGGACGCCATCCTTTCCCCGGACCGGGCCTTGCCGTCCGCATACTCGGCGATGTGACAAAACAAAGATGCGATATACTGCGGGAAGTCGACGACAGGTTCATATCTACGCTGAAGAAGGAAGGCCTTTACGATAAGATATGGCAGGCGTTCGCGGTGCTTTTACCTATAAAGTCGGTCGGCGTCATGGGCGATGAAAGGACATACGAAAGCGTCGTAGCAATACGGGCCGTGACAAGCGTTGACGGTATGACCGCCGATTGGGCAAAGATCCCGTACGACGTTCTCGGTAAAATATCTAACCGGATAATTAACGAAGTAAAAGGCGTGAATAGGGTGGCTTATGACATAAGCTCGAAGCCGCCCTCAACGATAGAATGGGAATAAATGTTTTGGAGAGTTGAAGTAAAAGAAAAAGACGGTTTTTATGACGCGGCAGGAGAAGGCGTCAAAAAAGATATTTCTGACCTTGGCCTTGGAAACAAGGTAAAAGACGTTCATTATGCACAGGTCTACCTCATAGAAGGCGATATAGACGAAATCGACGCAAAGAAGATCTGCGAAGACCTGCTGATCGACCCTATCACCCAGGAATACAGCTATAAAGGCCCTGCATTCAACGAAAAAATATACAAGACGGTAGAAGTGGCTTACAATCCCGGCGTCATGGACCCGGTTGAGGATAGCGCAAAAAAGGCTATCCACGACCTCGGTATCAAAGGCATCCGTGCCGTAAAAACCGCGAAAAAATATCTTATACAAGGCAGCCTTTCATACACCGACATCCACTCGATCGCAGAGAAGATCCTATACAATAAAGTCATCCAGCACGTAGTTTCCGGCCGGTCCGAGATACATCCCGACATCCCGCCTTATGAGTTTGAATTAAGGACGGTCGATATATTGACCGCATCTGATGATAAATTAAAAAAGATCGCCAAAAACGGCCAGTTATTTTTAAGCCTGGAAGAGATGAGGCAAATAAAGAAATATTTTAAAATCCTGAAGCGCGATCCAACCGACTGCGAGCTGGAAACTATCGCCCAGACATGGTCCGAACACTGCAAGCATAAGACGTTCAGGGGAAAGATAGAGTATAGAGAAGGGGTAGGGAAAAAAATAAAGATCAATAATCTTCTTAAATCGACGATAATGAAAGTCACTAAAGAGCTGAACAAGCCCTGGTGCGTGTCGGTCTTTCATGATAATTCCGGCATAATCCGCTTTGACGAAAAGTATGATATCTGTTTCAAGGTCGAAACACATAACCATCCTTCGGCCCTGGAGCCTTACGGCGGCGCGGGGACCGGCATAGGCGGAGTCATCCGTGATCCGCTCGGAACGGGCCTGGGCGCAAAACCGATAATCAATACAGATGTATTCTGTTTCGGCTATCCCGATTATCCATACAATAAGCTGCCAAAAGGCGCGCTGCATCCAAAAAGGATAATGAAGGGTGTTGTAGCAGGCGTCCGGGATTACGGCAACCGGATGGGAATACCGACCTCGAACGGCGCCGTCCTCTTCGATGAGAACTTTGTCGGGAATCCGCTCGTCTTCTGCGGCAACGTCGGTATTATGCCCAAAGGCAAATCTTTCAAGAAGGTCAATAAAGGCGACCTCGTAGTCGTTGTGGGAGGAAGAACGGGGCGGGACGGCATACACGGCGCGACTTTCTCGTCGGGAGAGCTGACCCATGAAACGCACGAAGGATCCGGCTCCGCTGTCCAGATCGGCAATCCGATCCAGGAAAAGAAAGTGACTGACACTATCCTTCAGGCAAGAGACAGGGGGCTTTACAACGCCATCACCGATTGCGGCGCCGGGGGACTATCGAGCGCGGTCGGCGAAATGGCAGAATCTCTCGGCGCTGAGGTCCATCTTGACAAGGTGCCTCTGAAATATAAGGGGCTGCGTTATGACGAGATATGGATATCCGAAGCGCAGGAAAGGATGGTCCTTGCGGTCAGTCCCGAAAAGATAGATGAGTTGATAAACGTATTCGACAGGGAGAATGTCGAAGCGACCGTAATAGGCAAGTTCACGGGCGGCAAGAAATTGAAACTGTTCTATGGCGGTAATCTCGTCTGCGACGTAGAAATGAAATTCATCCACGATGGATTGCCGGAAGTAACACGGGTCGCAAAGTGGAGAAGGCCTAAATTCAAAGAGCCGAAGATAAATAATAATAAAAATCTTACGGGCGACCTGTTGAGCCTTATGTCAAACCTTAATATCGCCAGCAAGGAATGGATAATACGCCAATACGACCATGAAGTGCAGGGAGGAAGCGTTTTAAAACCGCTTCAAGGTATCGGCAGCGGCGGCCCTGGGGACGCCAGCATCACAAGGCCCATTCTAGATTCCAACAAAGGGATAATCCTCTCCTGCGGCATAAATCCCGATTTTGGAAAGATAGACCCATACTGGATGGCAGCCGGAGTTATAGACGAAGCCCTCCGCCAGATAGTGGCTGTGGGCGGCGACATAGCAAAGACGGCCATTTTGGATAATTTTTGCTGGGGAAATACCAACAAACCTGACAGGCTCGGCGGACTTGTGAGGGCATCCTGGGGCTGTTACGACATCGCGAAGGCATATGGCGTTCCGTTCATTTCCGGCAAAGACAGTCTCAACAACGAATACTCTACGGGCAAAAAAACGATATCTATACCGCCGACGCTCCTGATATCCGCGATAAGCGTCATGGACGACATATCAAAGGCCGTCAGCATGGACGCTAAAACTGCCGGCAATTTTATTTATATCATAGGGATCACGCGCAATGAGCTCGGCGGCTCACAATATTACAAAATGAAAGGTTTTACCGGGAATTCCGTCCCGCAAGTAGACCCCGTTTATGGCAAAAAACTTATGAACGCGCTGACCGGAGCGATCAAAAAAGGGCTTATACATTCATGCCACGACTGTTCTGAAGGCGGCGTTGCGGTCGCGCTTGCCGAAATGGCTTTTGCCGGCGGGCTGGGCATGAGCGCGCACCTCGGAGCGTTTACGCCGCCAAAACAACAGAAGGCATTACCAGACGGTATACTGCTTTTTTCGGAATCGAATACACGCTTCATAGCAGAAGTAAAGGACGAGCTTAAATTCATCAAGGCCATGTCAGGGCTGCCGGTATGGAAACTGGGCTATCTGCGAAGAGATAAGACGTTCAGGATCTTCGGCGCGGATGAAAAATTGATGATAGATACCGATATTGACGCGCTTAAAGAAGCATGGCAAAAACCATTCAGTAAACTCTAGGGAAATATGGGAAAAGCAAAAGTAATAATATTGAGGACCGCCGGGACCAATTGCGACAAAGAGACCTCATTCGCGTTTGAGCGCGCAGGTGCCGCGACCGAACTCATCCATGTCAACGAACTGTCCCGCATGGAAAAGAAATTCGACGATTATACGATACTTGCGATACCGGGCGGATTCTCTTACGGTGACGATATAGCTAGCGGCAAGATATTGGCCAATGAGCTTAAATTCAGGCTGGATGAAGGCTTGAGAAAATTCATCGACGACGGCAAACTCATCATCGGCATATGTAACGGCTTCCAGATACTGGTAAAAGCCGGACTTCTCCCGGACCTTGCCGGCGATTATCAAACCATCGAAGCGACGTTAACGCTGAATGACTCTAATAAGTTCGAAGACCGGTGGGTTTATTTAAAAAATTCACGGGCAAAATGCGTCTGGACAAATGCTATCGATAAGATAATGCAGCTTCCCGTGGCGCATGGCGAAGGGAAATTTATACCAAAAAATAAAGCGGTGCTTGAGCAGCTTAAGAAGAAAGGCCTGATAGTATTTGAATATGTTAATGAGTTTGGCAGAAGCGCCGGCTATCCTGATAATCCGAACGGTTCTGTGGAGAACATAGCGGGCATCTGCAACACAACCGGAAGGATATTCGGACTGATGCCGCACCCGGAAAGACACATAAATTTTTATCAAAATCCGAGATGGACAAGGGACCGCAAGGCTAAAAACGGCGAAGGGGACGGCCTGGCGATATTCAGGAATGGCGTTAATTTCGCAAAAAAATATTTGTAATTTATTCATTTTTAGTATATAGTAATTAGAACGCATAAGGGACACTATAATATTTACATATCTTGATGCCTAAGACGATAGAAACACTAAAAAGGCCATCCTTCAAAGGAGATGTGTTGGACAATCATATTGCCGACACATACTTCTATCAGAAAATCCGTCCCAAAACCAGAAAAAAGAAAGCTCCGTCTTATTTAAAAAATCTTGCCAAGTTCATCATCCCAGTTTCCGTAACTACCGCGCTGGCCATATCCCTGATAATAACCGCACCTATCGCCCTTAATAAATACCACGCGTTCCTGAAAAAGCATATAGTCAATGCGCGAATAATAAAGATCATCGACAGGGGCGCCGTCAATAAGGATATAATAAAAACCTACGAGTTCCGCGGCTACGCAAAAAAGGATACATCTAAAACCTCAAGAGGGCTGATGGTCCTGGACAATCCTAAAAAATATAACTGGGCCGATCTGGCCATGAACTTCAACTTTCCAATGAATTTAACCAACAGGTCGCTATCCTTATCGCTCCGCGGCAATATAGGCGGCGAGCGGGTGAGCGTTGTGCTGCGCGATATCAATAACAAGACCTACAGGATAAACGACCTGTCCCTTTCTTCCCAGTGGAGCAACAGAGTGGTCCGGTTGAACACCATGAAGGGGAACATAGACCTTTCCAATATTGATCAGATGCGGATAGAATGCGGATACATAGGAGAATCTGCCCGGGAGATGGATTCGCCTATAGATGTAATGGTATATATAAAAAATATAAACCTGTTAAAGGAGACTGAAATATGAAAACGATAACGATCGCGAATCAGAAGGGCGGCTGTGGAAAGACGACGTCGGCTATAAACCTGGCTGCGGCCCTGGTCGCTTCCGGAAAGAGGGTCCTGCTGATAGACCTTGACCCTCAATCTCATGCGTCATTCGGGCTGGGCATAACCACCCAGACGGCCGACAGGTCCATCTACAACGTTCTGACCGATGTTGCCGAAAAGAAACGTTCCATAAACGAATGCATATCGAGCGTCTCTTCAAACTTTGACATAGTGTCGTCCAATATACTATTGAGCACCCTCGAACAGGAACTGAAAGACAAAGAAGACGCCGTCTCCAGGCTATATCAGGCGCTCACGGCGAACAAGCTGAATTACGACTTCGTAATCGTTGATTGCCCTCCCAGCCTTGGGTTCCTGACTTTCAATGCTCTGCGCGCTGCGGACCAGATATTAGTCCCGCTGGACATGAGCGCATTCTCGCTTATGGGCGTAGCAAAACTTTTGGGGATGCTCGAACTGATAAAAATGAAGATAGGTCACGCGCCGAAAGTGAATGCCCTCGCGACACTGTTCGACAGAAGGACGAAATATTCACAGACCATGCTCGATGAGATAAAGGCGTTCTTTAAAGACCAGATGCTTGAGACAGTAATAAGGATGAACGTTACTTTAAAAAAAGCGGTTGCTAAGGGCGTGTCTGTTATCCAGTTCGATAAAGAGTCGAATGGGGCAAAAGATTATCTTGAGCTCTCAGCGGAAATATTGAGGTCGGAAGGCGCGGAAGAATTCGAGCGCGCCTTATCGCAGGTCTCGCCTGCCGTCAAAGAAGAAGGCGCCATAATGACCATTTCGCAGGAAATACGAAAGCCCGCCCCGACTTCCCGCACGGAGGGAACCGCTAATACGGAAGGATCTACGAAAGAAGTTAATTTTTCCATCAACGCGCCCAATGCCCGGGAAATATTCGTAGTCGGCGATTTTAATAATTGGAAGGCGGACGACGGCGTGCGCCTGGCCAGATTCGATGATGGTAAGTGGGAAAAGAAACTGGGCCTTCCTCCGGGAAGATACAAATATAAATTCGTCGTTGACGGCGAATGGGTGATCGACACGCAGAACCTGGAACGCGAGCAGAATTCTTTCGGCACCTTCGATTCGATAATTAAACTATAATCCTGATGCCCACATTAAAAGGCGACTTCACCAAAGAAGACCCGTGGCGTATTTTTCGCATAATGAGCGAGTTCGTGGACGGTTTCGAAGAGCTCTCCGACGTAACAGAGGCAGTATCAATATTCGGTTCGGCGCGGACCAAACCGTCCAGCAGATATTATAAATTAGCCGAGGAAACCGCCGCCAAATTATCCAAAAACGGCTATTCCATAATTACCGGCGCCGGGGCGGGCATCATGGAAGCGGCGAATAAAGGCGCTAAAAAAGGCGGGGGAGACTCGATAGGCTTAAACATATTGATACCCACTATGCAGCGTCCCAATAAATACGTAACCCGCTTGCTAGAATTCAAATACTTCTTCTGCAGAAAAGTGATGTTCGCTAAATACTCAAAAGCATTCGTTGTCTTTCCGGGCGGATTCGGCACTATGGATGAGTTCTTCGAGGCGATAACGCTTGTCCAGACAAGGCGCATAGATCCGTTCCCTGTCATTATGGTAGGTAGCGAGTTTTGGGCCGGGCTGATAGATTGGCTGGAGAAGACCCTTATACCGGAAAAGACTATAAATAAAACCGACATGAAGATATTTACGGTAGCAGACACCCCTCAAGAAGTATTTTCCATCATAAACAGGTTCTACAAGAAATAAATCCTCTACACTACACTTATACCTAGAAGGTCCTGCTTCGCCTCCATATATGCTATATCCCGCAAGCTAAACCTCAAACAGAGGCTTTTATTGGGACTTGCGGGATTATTTCGGCCTTGAGTCTTATTTCAGTAACATTTTATGTCGGCTTTGCCTCCATAAAATGTGGCCTCAATAAAAAAAGGATGGCAACAGCACCGTGTAGGTAACTAGTACCTTAGGCCCGAGAACGGGTCACTCTTGGCTGTTGTCATCCATATATAAGTATACCTGAAAATTAAGAAAAAACAAGGGTTTTGCCGTCTTTTCAGACCGGATTTAATGATCCTTGACCGTCGGAGCGGCATGGGTTACAATAGGTCATTATGGATAAAACATACGACGTGATAGTAGTCGGGGGAGGGCATGCCGGCTGCGAAGCAAGCCTTGCTGCAGCCAGGATGGGCGCTAAGACGTTACTTTTAACGATGTCTATAGACACTATCGGACATATGTCCTGCAACCCGGCCATTGGCGGCCTTGCAAAGGGGCAGCTCGTAAGGGAGATAGACGCCTTGGGCGGCCAAATGGCCAAAGCTGCTGACGCATCGGCCATCCAATTCAGGCTCCTGAATACCCGAAAAGGACCAGCGGTCCGTTCCCCAAGGGCTC
Source organism: Candidatus Omnitrophota bacterium (assembly GCA_003142795.1). Taxonomy (GTDB): domain Bacteria; phylum Omnitrophota; class Gorgyraeia; order 2-01-FULL-45-10; family 2-01-FULL-45-10; genus FEN-1320. The sequence goes on along the minus strand of PLNN01000052.1, from coordinate 25,962 downwards.
AGATAGACCGCCAAGCCTATAAGCTGTACATGCAGGCAATAATAAACGGCCAACCGAACCTTGAAGTAAAAGAGGCTATGGCTGATGAAATTATCGTTAAAAACGACTCTGTTCATGGCATAAAGACCTCATTGCAGGAGGTTTTGGCCGCAAAGACCATAATAATCACCGCGGGCACTTTCCTTAACGGCCTTATTCATATAGGCCTTGAACATTATCCGGGGGGCAGGATAGGGGAGAGGAATTCAACGCATCTTTCAGAGTCTCTGAAAGAGATCGGCATAAATTTGGGCAGGCTAAAGACCGGGACATGCGCAAGGCTGGACGGGCGGACTATAGACTTCAAAAAATTAACGGCACAATACGGGGATGAAGAGATAAGCCCGTTCTCATTCCAGACAAAGAAGATCACGCGCGAGCAGCTTCCGTGTTATATAACATACACGAATAAAAATACCCATGACATAATCCGCTCTAATCTTGACCGGTCACCTTTATTCACCGGCATAATAAAAGGCACCGGCGTCAGGTACTGCCCGTCCATAGAGGACAAGATCCACAGGTTCCCCGGACGCGAAAGGCACCACATATTCCTGGAACCCGAAGGATTAAATACCATAGAATATTACCCTAACGGCATATCCACAAGCCTGCCGATAGACGTCCAGGAAAAAATGATCGCCTCTGTCGAGGGGCTGGAAAACGCGAAGATAACAAGGCCCGGATATGGCATAGAGTACGATTACGCAGACCCAACACAGCTTTTTCCTACACTGGAAACAAAACCCGTAGCAGGGCTATATCTTGCCGGGCAGATAAACGGGACCACCGGCTATGAGGAAGCTGCGGCGCTCGGCCTGATGGCCGGGATAAACGCCGCGTTAAAAATATCGGGTAAAAAACCTTTCGTGCTGGAAAGGTCGGAAAGTTATATCGGCGTCCTGATAGATGACCTTGTGACAAAAGGCACCAAGGAACCCTATAGGATGTTCACGTCCCGCGTTGAATACAGGCTCCTGTTAAGACAGGATAACGCGGACCTGCGGCTTACGCCGGCAGGATACGAGCTAGGTCTTATAGATGAACAAATATACAAAAATACCATCGAGAAAAAGAAACGCATTGATGGTGAGATCAGCCGGCTTAAGACTGAAAGGCTTGCAAAAAACCTGAGGCGTCCGGGCATATCGTATGAAGATATAGTACTAAGAGAGGAAATGATCCTTTCGGCCGAAGAGATAAAGGTGGTGGAAACAGAGATAAAATACGAAGGCTTTATCGAGCGCCAGTTAAAAGAGGTCGCGCGGCTCAAAAAGATCGAAAGGATAAAAGTGCCGGACGGCATGGACTACCGGAATATTAACGGCCTGTCTTCAGAGATCAAGGAAAAACTCTCCGCAATAAAACCGATCAATCTCGGCCAGGCATCGCGGATCTCGGGCGTAACGCCGGCCGCCATTTCCATCCTGATGATATACATAGATAAGACGCGAAGAGAGACTGCCGCGAAAAAATGAAACCTTACACAGACTATAATTCTTACCTGAGATCAAAATATGGATGCAAGATATACAGAATAGCTCTCGATGCGGGCTTCACATGCCCGAACCGGGACGGCACGAAGAGCACGGGCGGCTGCATATATTGCAATGATAGCGGTTCAAGAGCGCCTTACGTAGATCCGAAAATATCTTTGAGTTTGCAGATCTCCTCACGCATCCGGCACCTGAAAGATAAAAGGGGCGCTGAAAAATTCATAGCATATTTTCAGGCTTTCACGAATACTTACGCCCCAATAGATAAATTGAAGGCCGCTTACGATGCGGTCCTGCCATTTGAGGAGATAGTGGGCATATCGATAGGGACCAGGCCGGACTCTATCGATGCCGGCAAATTAAAACTTATATCATCTTATAGGGACCGGTACGAGGTTTGGATGGAATATGGTTTGCAATCATCGCATGATCGCACCCTGGATCTGTTAAAGCGAGGCCATACATTCCAGGAATTTGCCGACGCGGTAAAATTAACGCAAAAGTCCGGGATACTCATTTCGGCCCATGTGATCATTGGGTTGCCCGGCGAAACCGGAAAAGATATCCTGGAAACCGCCGCAAGACTGAATGAATTAAAAGTAGACGGCGTGAAAATACATCCCTTGCATGTCCTAAAAGGCAGCGCGCTTGAAAAAACATATCAGGACAAAAAGATAAATATGCTGGGGCAGGATGAGTATGCGGGGTTGGTATGCGATTTCCTGGAAAATCTTTCTGAGGACATAATAATACAACGGCTTACGGGGCAGGGCACAGCTGTTGATCACATCGCGCCCGTTTGGGCATTAAACAAGTCTGAGACCATAAAAAGCATAATGGAAATGTTCGAGAAAAGGGGAAGCCGGCAGGGATCAAAAATAGCCGTGAAGGCTAAATCGTAGTTCCGTCTTTCAGCACCGCATTTTTCGGTATTATCACTATACCGTCCCTGATAAAATAATTCCCGCCATCAAAATTTTTCACATTTTTAAGATTTTTTATAACAACGTTCCTGCCTATGCGCGCGTTCTTATCCACGATCGCCCTGTCTATGTTAGAGTTATCGCCTATGCCTATTTTTATCGGTCCGACATTATCGGGATCTTCATAATAATCCGCACCCATCACGACCGTCCTTGTTACCTTGCACCCCTTTCCCATAATGGTCCTCAGGCCGATCATCGAATCTTCTATTTGAGCGCCATTTATTATGCACCCTTCGGTTACGAGGCTATGGGATACTCTGCAGCTCACGATCCTGGCAGGGGGGAGGAAGCGGGGGCGCGTAAATACGGTCCCTTTGTAAAAGAAAGAGAAGTGCGGCCTGCCGGTTGCGAGATCGATGTTGGTGTCATAAAATGACCTTATGGTCCCGATATCCCTCCAGTAACCATCAAAAATATATCCAAATGATTTGAATTTCTTCATCGAATGGGGGAATACCTCGCGCCCGAAATCTATGTCATTTCCTTCCAGCGCTTTCTTAAGGATCTTAGCATTGAAGACGTAAACGCCCATTGACGCCAGATACGAAGAACGCGAGAGAAGTTTGTCAAAAGAGGATATTTTTCGTGTAAATTTAAAGCCTTTGAGATCCGAGGCCGTCTTAGGTTTTTCAACAAACCCTCTTATCCTGTCATCCGAGCCAAGCTTAAGAATGCCGAATTCACCGGCTTCATGCTGCGCCACAGGTATGGCAGAAACCGTAACATCCGCCCTGTTCTTCCTGTGAAAATGTATGAGGTCCATGTAATCCATCTCGTAAAGCTGATCGCCGGATAATACCAGGACCTCTTCGTTACCTTTCAGTTCAAGGTGGGACAAGTTCCGCCTGACGGCGTCCGCGGTCCCCTGGAACCATACTTCATTTTCCCGCGTCTGTTCCGCCGCCAATATCCTGACGAACGCCCTTGAAAAATAGTCAAAACGGTAAGTGTTATTTATGTGATTGTTAAGCGATTCGGAATTGAACTGCGTGAGGACATAAATGTCTTTTATCCCGGAATGCAGGCAGTTGCTCACGGGAATATCTATCAGGCGGTATTTCCCGCCGATCGGAACGGCCGGCTTAGACCGGTACATAGTCAGCGGGAACAGCCTTTTGCCCTGGCCGCCGCCCAGGATCAACGCCACAACTCTTTTCATGATAAGCCCTCTGGTTAATTAGATAAATTATACCATAAAAACACACAAATTCAAGGCTTGGAAATCCGCTTTGCGCCAAGTATGGCTTGACACCCATAAAATTTGCATCTATAATATAAAAGTAATTAAAAAATACTAATAAAGGAGAGATTATGGGTTTCAGCTTTCTTCCTAAAGAATTTAATTTTTTCGATCTTTTCGAGCGGCAGGTAGGCCATGCCGTCGAGGCCGCAAACTGCTTTAAAGAGCTGGTTACAAACAATATGAATGAGGATTCGCTCAAAAATATGCATGACATAGAACACCAGGGCGACGAAGTGACCCATGAAATATTAAATAACCTGAATAAAACTTTCATCACTCCTTTTGACCGCGAAGATATCCACGCGCTCGCGAAAGAGCTGGACGATATAATCGACATGCTCTATACGATCGCAAACCGTCTAAGAGTATACAAGATAACAAAAATCGATAAAAACCTCATTGAATTTGCGAATGTCATCGGCGAATCGGTCCGCGCGGTAGCCTGCGCGGTCAAGGGCTTACGCAGCATGAAAAACGCTAAATCCATTTCAGAGTCATGCGTAGAGGTCAACCGCCTTGAAAATGTCGGCGATTCCATGAGAGATTCGATGCTCGGGGAACTTTTTGAAACAGCAAAAGACCCTATAGAAGTTATCAAATGGAAAGAGATATATCAGGACGCTGAAACGGTCCTCGACATCTGTGAAGACGTAGCGCATGTAGTGCAATCTATACTCGTAAAACAAGCCTAAAAATGACATTCAGTATCCTTCTTTTAATAGTCCTGGCGCTGGCCTTCGATTTTTTGAACGGCTTTCACGATTCTGCCAATTCCATCGCAACGGTCGTATCGACCCGCGTACTTTCACCCCGATTAGCCATTGTCTGGGCAGCTTTTTTTAATTTTATAGCATTCCTTTTCTTCGGTCTTCACGTAGCGAACACTATCGGCAAGGGCATAATCGACATATCAATAATTGACAACAATATTATATTCGGAACGCTTGTCGGAGCCTGTGCGTGGAATATAATTACGTGGTATTTCGGCCTCCCGACAAGTTCTTCTCACGCATTGATAGGGGGGATGATCGGCTCGGCCTTAGTCAAGGCCGGATCAGGGTCTTTGGTCTGGAAAGGCATTACAAAAACAGTAATTTTTATATTCGTCTCGCCGATAGCAGGAATGATCTTAGGATTAGGGTTTGGCATCCTCGTATATAGGATGTTTCGAAAAAGCGTACCTAGTCAGGTAGATCATATATTTAGAAAAGGCCAGCTGGTATCTGCCGCATTATATAGCCTGGGCCATGGCGGCAATGACGCGCAAAAAACAATGGGCATCATAGCAAGCCTTCTTTTCAGCGCCGGCCTTTTAGGAACAAAATTCCATATTCCTTTCTGGGTAGTGATCTTATGCCACTCGGCTATTGCGCTCGGCACAATGTTTGGCGGCTGGCGTATTGTAAAAACAATGGGGCAGAAGGTTGCCAAGCTTAAACCTGTTGATGGTTTTTGCGCGGAACTCGGTGCGGCCATCACTCTATTCACGTCTTCAGCCTTCGGTATTCCCGTGAGCACTACGCATACCATCACGGGGGCCATCACAGGCGTCGGGTCGCTTCGGCGCTTGAGCGCCGTAAAGTGGGGGGTTGCCGGAAGGATAGTCTGGGCCTGGATACTGACAATACCATGCTCAGCCGCTATATCAGCTCTGGCCTACGTTATAATAAAGCACATAAAATGAAATATAGGCCTACCAGAAAATATATGGTTTTAGCCATCCGCGAAGCCGAAAAAAACCTGAAAAATATGGCCGGCGGCCCGTTCGGCGCCTGTATTGTTAAGAATGGCAAAGTATTAGCCGCAGCCCGAAACACAGTCCTCAAAAATGATGCCACGTGTCACGCAGAAATAAACGCCATCAGGATCGCCTCTAAAAAACTGAAAGATTTCGACCTCTCAGGATGTGTCATATATTCCACGACAGAACCTTGCCCAATGTGCTTTAGCGCCATACATTGGTCGAGGATCGGCCGCATCATCTACGGGACAGGCATTTCTGACGCAAAACGTATAGGTTTTAACGAGCTCGATATAGCAGACGCAAAGATCAAGGCGCTAGGGAAGAGCCGCATAGTGCTGAGAAAGGGCTTTTTAAGGCATGAATGCGTCAGGCTCCTGAATGCCTGGAATAAGCTACCAAGTAAACAGCTCTATTAAACGTAATAGGAAACACGCCCGCAAGCATTCCAATCCAGTATCAGCGTTAAATTCAAGGAACATTAAACAAGAAATGGAGTTATTAACAGGTTATTTACATATTTATATAAGCTATTGTGCAACAATTACTTATATCTATGCTCCACCTCTTGTGTAGTTAACATAAGATATATTATAGGACGTTAGCCCTTCAGGCCAGATGGATGATATTGCGGTTTAAGGATAGGTTTTATTAGGCCTGTGCTTGCTATAGTCCCAAGAATAAAAGCGGATTTGGGATTGGAAATGTTGCCGGTATTGGTATGCTTGCGCAACCGGATAAGGTTAACCCTGCCAGGATCAGTAACAATATAAATAATGCTACTCTACTTTTCAATTTTAAAGTCTCCCCCTTGAACCTTTATAATACGGCCTAATACCAGGGCTTCAGCGAGGCATTTACGGCCGTTCCTTAATATCCGTGAAAAGGTCTGCTGACTTATGCCCATCGACTTGGCTGCCTCGGCCTGGCTTAAGCCTGTGAAATCGGCCAATCTTATGGCCTCAACCTCTTCATATTTTATGTCCTTATGGCTAGGCCTGCCGATGGCGCCCCTTGGGCTGAATTGCTTAGTCCTGGGCTCATTTTGCACAATTCTTGTTTTTCTCGGCCTTCCCCTCATGATTTAAATACCTATTTTCCAAAACCTGTCCACAGGTTATTTTATGAGTATACACTCATAAATATATACTAGATCGGTTTCAGCACGCCGATCCTCTGCAGCAACACAAGGATCAAGCTGTAGCTGACAAGCGTTATTAACAACAATGAAATTTCCCGCAAGGCCCCCCTCTTCCCTTCCAATAGATCTTTCCCGCTTGCATACATCATAAGAAGGCCGAGGCCGTTACTCAGCCAGTAGAAGATGAGCACTGTCAGTAAAAAATTAGGCATGGGCCATATCCTGATAAATATATTCGCGCATAGATAAGAAAGAGGGATATTGACAAAGGCGTCATTCCAGAATGTAAGCGGCGAGAGAAGCCACCCTATGAAAAATACCAGGCGAAGAACAACCTTTTTTATCGTCATGGCTGTATTTTATCACAAACAGGAATTAATGCAAGATTAAGCGGCATTGGCCGCAAAGACTACCATTATAGTGTGATCTTGATTTACTTCATCAAAAGTAAAAGTCACTATCGCCCCTTGGGATACGCCGTCCACTATCACGTCCTGGATGCGATAACCGGGATCGGTAGTTACTGTAAACGTCTGACTCTCGCCTTCTGCTAATATATATAACTTATCGGGAGCATAGTAATCTGATCCTGAAGGACTGATGGCTCCGCCCTGGCCCGCCGTAACCTTTATCTTGTGTAAAGAGGATACGTTAAGCGCTTCCGGCGCTGATAGCTCATTTATCTTATTCCAGATGAGATTGCGTTGTGTATCAGCAACTGAACGGTCTTTGGAATTTGACCATTTCATAATATCTGCAATTGAATTAATCGCATTCTGATAATTATTCCCATATGCGCCCCACACAACTGCATCGGGCGCGCTTTGACGAAGTACCTTCAATTCATCTATTATCATAATATTCCCAGGATATTTTTCCTCCATATAAGTAATGAACATAGATAGGATATGCAGATACTCATAGTCCTCTCGTCCCTCAAACATCGCCTGCCAGTTCTTGCCTACATGCCATCTCTGGCTACGGTCGGGATTGTTATCGTCAAGATATAAAGGCGTGGCCATGGAAGTCCAGCCTCCGGTGCCTCCATTGTTTATAATATATTCATTCATATTATTGCAGCGGCCCGTAATAGCTAGAAATGTATTTATAGCGGTCGCACCCTGCCTAAACGCGTCCCAATTTTCAAGAAGCGTAGAGGCGTAGGGGTCAGAAGAGTGCCCTCCGTACGGACCATAAAATTCAAGCGCTTTGCCATGCCCATGTACCTGATCATTATAGAATGGGAACGAGCGTCCGCCATCATTGGCGTGTGTCACCAAGCCCCAATAACCCGGACTAAGGATATCAGTAGCGTCATAGATGCTCTCGCCATTTACATCGGCCATTATTCTAAAACCCTCAAGCGTCACGTCTGTATATACCTGTATTCTCGGATCGGGCCTCATGGGCCTGCCTTGTATTGCTCTACCCCAATATATTTCGCGCTTCTGCATCGTATCGCTATTTGGTTCATCATTTGTAAAAATGGCTAACCTATCAGGAGACATGCCTAATCCTCCGGCAGAAACGGGAGAGCTCAGGTGAGAAGTCCATGCGTCTATCCAGGCCGCAACGCGCGCGTTAAAACTTGGGTTAACGATCGTACCTAAAATTGGATCTTCAACGGTCATAGGAACTCCGGCAAAAGTGTCACCGGTATTATCAGAAGCCCATAAATAATACATTTTCTTATCTGGAAACGCTCTTACCCAGCGGTCAAAAACATTAAAATAATCAGACGGCAATTTTGTAAGTTTGTCGGTCTGGGCATCAAACCACTCTGCCTTAACAGCATTTGTACTATACATTCCACCCCAATAGGTATCAATTTTATAATCCTGATAAATTTTCTTTATTGCCGCATAGTTGTCTGTGTTTATCGTATTCCACACACTGCCAACACCAGCAGCATTGCTATAATACATTCCATCAAAAAATTCCCATCCTGACAGGGCCATGGCAAGTTGACTTGAAAAGGTGTAATGACCGATCGAAAGACTGACATCAAGCGTTTTGGTTGATAAGCCATCGCCAACAGAAATATTGCCGATATACGTTCCCGCTGCTAACGCGCTAGGGGCAAATTCGATCCAAAATTGCTGTGTCATGCCGGCGGGAACGGTAACCATGTAGCCTGAACCTGTATTTGTTATTTCCTGCAAAAGATCAGCAATAAGAGTTAGATCGTTCGTATCCACATAACCAACGCTATACAGTTTAACAAAGTTTGAATTGCCGCCTTCGTTGATACCGTTAAGCGCTATACTAACTGTCTCATCTGATGAATTGGCATTAGTGACGTTGAAGACGTCTCCTCTTCGTTCCTGGTTCATCATATCCAAAGAGATCGACTGCGAAGAATTTACCGATGGCGAGGTGTACATATCAATATTATCCCAGCGGTTTGAATGCCACAATACAAGTCCGGAGTTGCCCTGAGCTTGAAGGATCTGGGCGTTCAATTTTATAAGGTCGCGCTGGATGCTGCCTATGGAATCCTGCCCTGCTGTATATGGAAGAGGTATGATGCTTTTAAAAGTACTCAACTCGCTATAATCGCTGAAATTTTGTGCCCTGGCTTGGATGGCATTAAGGCTTAAAGTCAGGTCCGGTCCGGCAGCGGCTGCTTTGTTTTTTAGAGTATTAATATCCGTTGATATCCTGCTCTTCCATTTTAAAATAGTAATGAGCGAGTCATATTGGGCAGATCCTATAGCTCCCGCGTCTTTTCCTGGCAGGACAGCACCAACATACGGCGAACCCGGAACACCATTACCCCCGCTGAATACCTGAACTTCATCTGTGCAGATCTGAGTATTGATGACGATCAGCTTTACGTACCTTGCGTGAGTATCAAGGCCGCTTGCGGTAATACGATAATGCGTGCTTGCTCCGCCAGCAGCCGATATCGACGGCACCGGCGGTATATTGGGGTCGGCTTTCATCATATCTGTAATAAAATAATAATTCTGGTTATCCTGGCTCGCCAGGACATAAATGGCATGCGGCCAAAATTTGCCTTGTTCGGCTAAGCTTACTGTAGAGTACTTAATGGTTGATATGGGCTGGTCTGAACCTAAGTCAATCGTCATAGCTGCAGCATTAATGTAGGACCCCCAATACAGGCATTGTGGAGTATTCCACATATATAACCATGGGAGAACAAATTGTCCATCGGTCAAATTTGTCATATCATTGCCACCCTGTTTAGCGCCATCGTACTCATCATCCGGCATCGGATCCAGATCATATGATTTACCCAGCGCGATGTTCTGGGTAGGAACAGCAGGGTCTGTCCCTGACTTATATTCTTCTATATTCGTCAGCCCGTCCGTGTCAGGATCTGCATTGGGGTCCTGGCCGATTGCGCCGAAATGCTGCCTCTCCCACGTATCCGGCAAATGATTATTATCTGTATCGATGAAACTTGATGCGATCGTTATGGTCTTACTATCGGATAATGTGCCGTTAGTAACTGTGAATGTGACATTATAGGTGCCTGCCTGTTGATATGTGGGCGTCCATGTAAATGCCTGGTTGGCTGGATCGAATGTAGAGCCCTGAGGCAGGCCGGAAGCCGAATATGTCAGGCTGCCCATTCCTGTCGCGTTTACCGTGAACTGCAGGGCTTGGCCTTCAGAGGCTGTCTTATCGCCGATTGAAGCAAGAACAGGCGGTTGAGGGGTCGAATCTACCTCGAAGACTGCGTATATGGTATGATCCTTCGTTACATTATTGAATGGATAGCTCGACGCTGCCCCTACCGATACGCCATCTACGAAGACTTCTTTGATACGCTGACCTTGATCAGGTGTAATGGCGAACGTCTGGCTTTCGCCTTCCGCTAATATGTAGAACTTATCGGGAGCATAGTAATCTGATCCTGCAGGACTTATAGCTCCACCCTCTCCTGCCACCACCTTTACCTTATGTAGAAAGGTTACGCCAAGCGCAGCTGATAATTGATTTATTTTATTCCATATCAGGTTACGCTGGGTATCGGCAATAGTGCGGTCTTGTGTGCCCGCCCAGCCCGCAGCCAGCACTTGCGGCTCATCTGCATAATCATTCCCAAAGGCTCCCCAGAGGACCGCATTAATGGCGCTCTGACGTAGCGTTTCCGATTCGACTATAGCAGCATTCGTAGGATTTTTCTCTTTCATATAATCTATGAACATGGAGAGGATACGCAGATATTCATAATCCTCTCTTCCCTCAAATATCGCTTCCCAGTGTTTGCCGCTATGCACAGCGGGGTCATCAAAGTAAAGAGACGTTATTATGGATCCAAATTCCCGGCTTGGTGTGACGTACTCATTCATATCATTACACCCGTTGGCGCTGGTAGACCAATAATTCAGGCACGTAGCGCCATATTTAAAGGCGCTCCATTCGTTCAAGAGGCCATATGCATACGGGTCTACAAAATGCGGGCTATCTACGCCATAAAACTCAACCCTTTTGCCGTATTTTATACGTTGTTCATCATAATAAGATCTGCCCCCGCTCCAAAAACCAGGACTGATTATATCTGTGGTTGTGAACATATCGTCGCCAGCTATATTAACAAGGATATCGGCAGGAGTGTTGATCGTTATATCATCCCACACTTGTATGCGCGGTTCAGGTCTCATGGGCCTGCCCTGCATCGCCCTGCCCCAGTATATGGCGCGATTCTGACGTTCCGCGGTATACGGCTCATCGACGATCGTCATAGCAAGCCTATCGGGCGACATGCCTATGGAACGCATATGGCTCTCCCAGGCGCCTATCCATGAACTCACGCGAATGTCGAATTCCGGCGTGCCCATCTCCGCACCCGCAAAATCAGTATTGCTCGTGCCGACCCCGAGATAATACATCGGCTGGTTGGGGTGTTCCTGCAGCACCCAGTAATCGAAGTAGTCAAAATAATCTGCGGGAGTTATAAACTCGTTAGCAGCGTTAAAAAATGATGCGTCGATGTAACACGTTTTCTTGCTGCTCATGCTATAATAAGCAGCTGTAGAATACCAGCAATCCCAGTAACTGCTATATTGATAATCATTAAATAGTTTCATCACTGCCGCGTAGTTCGACTGATTTACGGCAATGCTCGAAGGCTTTATTCCCGCAGACATACCCGCAGTGTAGTCCCATGCGCCCATCGCAAGTGTAAGTTTTTCGGGAAACGCATAAGGCGATATCGAAAGATTGACGTTGACTATTTGCGTAGCGATGCCGTCTGTTATGGAAACGGCGCCTGTATGCGTTCCTTGAGATAACGATTTCGGCGCGAACTCCACCCAGAGCTGCTGGGTCATTCCCGCAGGTATATTAACCGTGTAGCCGCCTGCGCCTTTCGACACTTCCTGCAGGAGGTCTCCAACCAGAATGTTATTGGTAGTATCAACATAACCGACGGTATACAGTTTTATAAGATTCGGATTGCCGCTTTCTTCGAGGCCGCTTGCTGTTATGGTAATGGTCTTATCGTTATTCTCGCAATTCGTCAAGATAAACGCATCCCCCCTGCGCTCATTGTTCATCATATTTTGAGAGATCGGCTGGATAGAGCCGCTAAGCGTAGGCGAAGTATATGGATCGAGAGGATCCCATTTCACATTTCTCCATGCGACAAGGCCGTGATGGCCTTGCGCCTGGAGGATTTTAGCATTTGCGGAAAGTAGTGCGTGCTGGACGGCCGATATTCCAGGGTTACCGTCAAACGGCACTACACTCTTAAAGCCAATCATTGCAGTAGCGAGATCAAGGTTATTAAACAGCCCATTCACATTATTGATGTCCGCCGTTATATCCAAACCTATGCTGTTTGCTTTTGACCTTAACATTTCGATATCTTGAGATATCCTGGTGCCGAATTTTAAGTTGGTAACAATATCGCTGTCGGTTGCCGGATATGGGTTGCCCGCATACGGCTGGTTCGTTCCGCCTTTAAATATCTGAATTTCTTCAATACAGGCAAAAGCATTTGAGGCAACGATAACGAACTTTACGAACCTGCCGCGAGTATTCAGGTTATTAGATATAAAGGTGTGACGAACGTGATTCTCCGGAAGTTCCGATACTGTCGGAAGATACGGCGGAGGGCTATCTTTAACCATGTCCGCAAGATAATAATAGTGCACGTCGTCCGGGCTTGTAAGAACATAAATATGCTGAGGCCACCACACATTCTTATATTGCGCTGCGGTGAAATATTTTACTTCGTTAATGGGCTGCTCTGTTCCTAAGTCAATTTTTATGGTAGGTGACAAGGAGTAGCTCCACGCTACCGCTCTGGAATCGCCCCAGATACATGGGAATTTTACAAAGAATCCGTCTGTAAGCTGCCACCTATCGCTGCCATCCTGATCATAGGTAAGCGGGTAGAGGGGGGTGTCTGAGAAATCGCACGGTTTCCCGTATGCGATGTTCTTTGCGGGATCATTATGCGCAAGATACTCTTCAAGGTTAGTCATGCCATCCCCGTCCGAATCATCATCTCCTCTATGGGTGAAATCTCCCCAAATAGTATATTGCCACGATCGCGGTAGTCCGTTGACGTAATCCGGCACAACCGTGATCTTTGCCATTCTGCTATCTTCGCCTCCTTTGCCATCACTTACCTTGAATGTAATTATATGATCGCCGATCTGGTCATACATAGGATACCATCTGAATGTGTGAGTTGCCGGGTCAAACGATGCTTCTGGCGGCAGATTTTCGGCAGAATAGGTAAGGGCGTCCCCATCCCGATCGGTTGCGTTTATCGTTAAAATGAGACGCCATCCCGCGCAATAACCGCCACCTACAGAATAGTTACCTCCGTCGCCTACCGTTATATCGCCTATCGAATCAATAAGAGGTGTATGATTACTACCGGGGATGTCAGCCTCGAAAACCGCACTTATTGTGTGATTGGCGGTTACATTACTGAAGATATAATTTGATAGTATTCCCGCCGAGACATTGTCGATCAGGATATCCTTAACATGATAACCTGGATTGCAAGATATGCTAAAGGCCTGGACGGAACCATGATTTACGCTGACAGCTCCTGATGGACTGATCGAGCCGCCTACGGCTACAGCCGAAGTAATGATGCAAGCACCGCTAGCTACATTTATGTTGATGGTCTTCGAAGCATTCAGGGCTCCGTCTGATACGGTGAAGGTTACAGGGTAGCTTCCTGCCTGGCCATAGGAGGGCATCCATGTAAATGTGCGGTTTGCTGGATCGAATGTAGCGCCTGCAGGAAGGTTTGTGGCCGAATATGTAAGAGTGCCTGTTCCTGTAGCGTTTACCGTGAACTGCAGGGTCTGGTCTTCAGTTGCTGTCTTATCGCCGATCGAAGCAAGAACAGGCGGTTGCGGTGTCGAATCGACCTCGAAGACTGCATATATGGCATGATCCTTCGTGACATTATTGAATGGATAGCTCGACGCTGCCCCTACCGATACGCCATCTACGAAGACTTCTTTGATACGCTGACCTTGGGAAGGTGTAATAGTGAACGTCTGGCTCTCACCTTCCGCTGATATATAGAACTTATCAGGGGCGTAGTAGTCAGAGCCCGGAGGACTGATAGCTCCACCCTCTCCTGCCATGACCTTTATCTTGTGCAATGCGGATACGTTAAGTGTAACTGATAATTGGTTGATCTTATCCCATATAATGCTACGCTGAGTATCGGCGACGGAACGGTCTTGCGGATCCGACCACTTGATCGAATAGGCAGACTGGGATACGTTATCATAATTATCTCCAAACGCTCCTTGAATAACTGCATCGATCGCGCTTTGGCGAAGGGTTTCCGACTCTCCCATAGCTGAATTCGCAGGATCTTTCTCTTTCATGTAGTCGATGAACATTGACAGGATGTGCAGATACTCATAATCTTCCCTTCCTTCGAACATAGCTTCCCAGTGTTTGCCTGAGTGGACCCTCTGTAAAGGATCGGGGTTATCATCGTCAAAATATAGGGCTGTCACTATACTATTCCAGTCTTTCGTAACTATATATTCATTCAGGTCATTGCAGCCTCCGGATATGGTAAGCCAATAGTTCAATCCGGTAGCACCCTGCTTGAAAGCCCCCCATTCATTCAAGAGGCCATACGTGTATGGGTCAACATTATGCGGGCTATCTACCCCATAAAAAGTAAGCATTTTGCCGTGATTGATCCGCTGATCCTGATAATACGGCCGCCCAAGACTCCAATAACCGGGACTGAGTATATCCGAACATGTAAACATGTCATCGTCATCTATCTTAATAAGAATATCCTCAGGCTTATTTATAGTCATATCCTCCCATACCTTTATGCGCGGCTCGGGTCTCATCGGCCTGCCCTGTATCGCCCTGCCCCAATATATGACAAGCTTTTGCCGATCTAGAAGATATGGCTCATCCGAGATACTCATAGCTACTCTATCGGGCGATATGCCTATAGAGCGCAAATGCTCCTCCCAGGCATCTATCCATGCCGCAATACGTATATCGAACAACTCCGTTCCCATCTCCGCGCCTGCGAAACTGGTAACGCCAGGGTTGTTGATGTTAAGATAATATATTCCTTTGCCCGGGTGTTCCTGT
Source organism: Candidatus Omnitrophota bacterium (assembly GCA_003142795.1). Taxonomy (GTDB): domain Bacteria; phylum Omnitrophota; class Gorgyraeia; order 2-01-FULL-45-10; family 2-01-FULL-45-10; genus FEN-1320. Next base: position 10,739 of record PLNN01000052.1, on the reverse strand, counting down.
AATACAAGGTAATCGAATAAATCAAAATATGACAAGCCACTTCTTCCCAGGTTTTTCAGGTAATTAGTTGGAGGGATGAATTTATTATTTTGATCAAAATCCTGAGCGGTAATATAAGAGGTGTCATATTCGTAGGATGTCCAATAGCTGTCATATTGATAATCGTTAAATAGTTTCATCACTGCCGCATAGTTTAATTGGTTTACATCCCATGCCTCTCCTGACCCCTTAGACATTCCGGCAGTATATTCCCATGCTCCCAGTGAAAGTCTAAGCTTATCGGAGAATGCATATCGCGATATCAATAGGTTGACATTAATTGTATTTACGGCAGCGCCATCTGTTATTGATATGGCTCCGGTATGGGGACCTTGAGAAAACGCTTTTGGCGCGAATTCCACCCAGATTTGCTGAGCCATTCCGGCGGGAATATTGATCGCATAGCCGCCCGCAACTTTTGGTACTTCCTGCAGGAGGTCTCCAACCAGAATATTGCCGGTAGTATCGACATAGCCAACGGCATACACTTTGATAAAATCAGGATTACCGCTCTCTTCAAGACCATTTACCGTGATTGTAACGGTCTTATCCGAGTCTTCGGCGTTAGTAAGGTTAAATGTGCCTCCCCTTCGCTCTTTATTCATCATATTGATCGAAATCGGATGGATAACTGCTCCTTGCGGAGGCGAAGTATACATATCGAGATGGTCCCAACGGTTAGCATTCCAGATGACGAGCCCGGAATTGCCCTCTGCGCGCAATATGGCCGCATTCAGTTTAATAAGACTGCGTTGTACGGCTGATATCCGTGGATTTCCATCAAACGGTATTATGCTCTTGAATCCGATCATATCAGTACTGAAATTAACGTTATTAAACAGTTCTTTTACGTTATCGATATCCGCCGTTATGTCCTGGCCCGCAATACTGGCCTTTGAGGTTAAAGCCGCTATATCCGTATTTATCCTCTTTGTGAATTGCAGGGCAGCAATAATATCATTTTGGTCTGGTGGGAAAGGGTTTCCCGCATAAGGTAGACCCTTGCCTCCGCCATAAACTTCTACTTCATCTACATAAATGGTCAAAGATCCGAATGCCATAAATCTAACATACCGGCCATGGGTATTAAGGCCGGTCGATGTAAATATGTGTTTTATTGGATAATCACCCAGAGGTAATGCTGGAGGAGGGTCGTCTTTTATCATATCAGTAACCAGATAATAACTTGCACCATCAGCGCTACATAGGACATAGATATTGGCAGGCCACGTAACAGGGTCTTGAGGTAAATTCCTTCCTACCGTAGAATACTTTACGCTCGATATGGGCTGGTCGGATCCGAGATCGACCGTAATAACCGCATAATCCGGCCCATCCCAACCCACGCTGCCGTACCAGCTCCACAAATAGGTCCATGAGGGTGGAGCAAATACCCCATCTGTCAAATCCGTATCATCATGATTTTTCCCGTCAGGGTATGGCCAAGATGGTGAATAATTCGGCGCAGGATACATATCATATGTTTTACCGAGAGCTATATTCTGCGTTGCGACTGTAGGATCGGTGCCTGCTTTATATTCCTCTATATTGGTAAGCCCATCCTTGTCAGAGTCCGCGTTGGGATCCTGGCCA
>PLNN01000052.1:0-9098 GCA_003142795.1 Candidatus Omnitrophota bacterium | reverse complement strand
TGTCTGGGTGGCAGGATCGAATATAGCCCCTGTAGGCAGGCCGGAAGCCGAATATGTCAGGTTACCGCCTCCTCCTGTCGCGCTCACCGCGAATTGCAGCGTCGCGCCTTCAGCAGTTGTCTTATCGCCTATCGGGGCAAGGGCAGGGGCATGATCAAAATATCCTAATTGAGGGCCTATTTCAGAAGTATTAATCGGAATAAATCCGATTCCTCCATCAGCTACGGATTTTAAAGCGGGTGAATCGCTTCTCAGGTCAAAATTGCCGTTGATAGAATCTACAAACAAAGGATCAGCTGCAACAGAATGCTGCTCAAAATTAAATTTATTTTTCCACCATTCTAAGTCTCCTCCGGGAGCTCCAGCATACGGAGTATATTCCGTACCATTTTCAGTCCAGCCAGAAAATAAGTTGTAGTCAGAGTTATCAAATGCAGGATTGTTGCTTATATAAAAAAGGTGGTCAGTTGAATTATTTGTATAAAAAATATTTTTTGTCACTGAAGTACCGCCGCACGTAGGATAGGGGCAGGAAGAAGTTTGGCATAAGTACACCGCGTTTATATTTTTTGGATTAGCAAAAATATTATTAGTAACGGTGATATTCCACGCGCCATCAAAGTACAAATTATATTCATTATTAAAAACAATATTATTTTCAACTTTAGTATCATAGGAAGGCCATTCTATGTATAATGCAACATCGTCATATGTAAAAGGAGGATGATCTACAACATTATAGACCATATTGTTATTGATACTTAAATTAAAATTAACGCCAGTGCCCGCAAGCGACGGACTTGTATAAATTCCCCCCACATCGCTTGTTTCCCGCGCTACGTCGTGCACTATATTATATTCAACTGTGTTGTTAATATCGTCGTCGTCACGGACTGTTATCCCGAAAGAGGGTCCGTTATAAATTAAATTATGCGAAATTATATTTCCCCCATAGCCATCAACTTCAAGCCCAGTGCTTTCTTTGTAGATTTCACCAAAATCATAAATTTTATTATTAGATACTGTTGAATTGCAGTCTGGGACATTTTCGCCCATATAAATCCCGTTTCTGCCAATATCATATAATTCATTTCCGCTTATTAAAAAATTATTAGACGTTCCAACATTGTACGGATCAGTTATAAAAATTCCATCTACTCCTGTATGCATAATATTATTATTAGTAAGGCTAGAGTTAACGAAATTAGAGAAATAAATTGCGGCCTTAGAGGGATTCCATCCGCCGCTATATCCATTATTGTTATCCATTTTCCATGCAGTATGTTCAAAAGAAAGCCCGTTAAAGTGAATATTATTCAGGTCTGATCCATTTATAAGTTTATCTAATACGGGAATAATTATTTCTGATGTGTTTATATTCTCGCCAGTTAACGGATAATAATATAAATTTCCAGTAGAGTTATCTAAATACCACTCACCGGGGCTATCTAATTTTTCAAAGACATTTTCAATGTAATAATTATCTCCAGGAGCTGTACCCCACCATCCCTGATATCCCCATCCTTGGGATACGCTGCCTTTTATAAATGCCTGATTAATTGACGTGTCAATGTGGTCAATTTTGTTTCTTGATTGATACTGGTGTCTTACGCCGACAATTTCAACATCATTTAAATTTTTCCAGTCCGCAGAAATATTTCCGGAAGAAAAATAAAATGAATTGGGGGAAACATACCCCTGTCCATTTCCATCTGTTGCAATCTTGTAATACCCTACATTCGGGTCTCTTGCCCTCACCGCCCTTTTATCATTAATAAACAAAGAGTTAAAGCTTAAACTGCCCACATTGGCCATATAGATATTGTCGTTATATTTTGTCCATGAAAGGCTGAGTTTTTTACCGCCAGAAATAATTGGATGCTCGTTTTGATAGGCAAGATATGTTATTGGAAAACTAGTAGAGCCAGCATCAGCTGCGTTAAACTCTAAAGTATTGTTTAAGAAATATGTTCCTCCGCGAATATACACATATATAGGCTTATCAAATTTATTTGCCTGTTTCAGCGCTCTTATTGCGTCTCTTGCCTTTTCAATCGTTGCAAACGGCCCGTTTGTTTTGTCCCCATTAGGTTGCGGCAGTGTTCCATCCCAAGAATCATTTCCAATGGTTGAAACATAAAAATCATAACCGGATGAAGCGATTACCGTAATAGTTATTGTTTGGGTGTCTGTGCCCCCTTTGCCATCGCTCACATTAAATGTGACTTGATGGCCTCCTACGTCTGTAGAAGTCGGCACCCAGCTGAATTGCTGATTTTGGAATGTAGCTCCCGATGAAAGATTGGTGGCTGAATAAGTTAAGATATCACTGTCAACATCAGTAGCAGCGACTTGAAATTTTAATAAACTACTCACCGTAACTGATTTATTGCCTATCGCGTCAAGGACAGGGGCATGATTGCCGCCGGGAGTGTCGGCTTCGAATACCGCCCCTATTGTATGATCACTTGTTACGTTGCTGAAGATATAATTTGATATTATGCCCGTAGAGACATTATCAATCAGGATATCCTTAATGTGATAACCTGAATCGCAAGATATGCTAAAGGCCTGGCCGGAACCAGGATTTACGCTGATAGCGCCTATCGGGCTAATCGAGCCGTTCGCGCCTGAGGTGGCGGTGATGGTATAGGTAGTAACGGCATCGATGGCGAAGCTTGCGGTGATTATATGGTCGGCTGTCGTATTAGTGAATTGATAGCTTGTCAGAGCCCCTGCCGATACGCCGTCTACGAGGACATCGGATACATGGTAGCCTGTATTAGGTGTGATGGTGAATGTCTGGTTTGAACCGGAAGTTACCGATGTAGCGCCTGACGGGCTTATCGAGCCGTTCGCGCCTGCAGTCGAAGTAATGGTGCAAGTCTTAGCCGTCACATTGATGTTGATGGTCTCCGAGGCAGACAGGCTGCCGTCTGATACGGTGAATGTAACGCTGTATACGCCTGCCTGGGCATAGGTAGGCGTCCATGTAAATGTGCGGATTGCTGGATCGAATGTAGCGCCTGTAGGCAGGCCGGAAGCTGAGTATGTCAGGTTACCGCCTCCTCCTGTCGCACTTACCGTGAATTGCAGCGTCGCGCCTTCAGCGGCAGTTTTATTGTCTATCGGATTAAGAACGGGCGTGATATCGACCTCAAATACTGCTTGTATTGTGTGATCCTGATTTATGCTGCTGAATGGATAGCTTGATACCGCCCCTGCTGATACGCCATCTACGAATACGTCCTTAACATGCTGCCCCTGGTTCGGCGTAATGGTAAATGTCTGGTTCTCGCCGTCTGCTACAATATATAAATGATCTGGAGCATAGTAGTCTGAACCCGGAGGAGTGATCGCACCGCCATCATCTGCCACCACCTTTATCTTGTGCAGCGATGAGATCTTCAAGGACTTAGAAAGTTCATTTATTTTATTCCATATGATATTACGCTGGGTATCAGCTATGGAACGGTCTTTATCGGTATGCCAGTTTACATACTCTATAGCCTCAGAAGCAATCGGTTGCGCAGTTTTAAGATCTACTAACGATTGAGCAAGCACGGTCTCTATCGCAGTCGATATTGCTGTCTCGGCGTCGCTTATAACAGACGCATTATTTACGGGATCTTTCTCTTTTAAATAATCTATGAACATCCTTAATGTATTGAGATACTCGTAATCCTGCCTTCCTTCAAATATGGCCTCCCATCGCTTACTGGAATAGACGTTTGCTCCGTCAAAGTATAGCGGGGACCATAAGGCAAGATCATGGTTATCGGTATTACCGGTAATATATTCGTTTAAATTTTTTACACCACCCGTGTCTGCCAACGACCAAGACTGGACAATTTCAGCTCCGTAACGATATGCGATCCATTCATGCAAAAGATGCAGTGCATAAGGATCCGCGCTCCTATCTACATTAACGTAGAAACCTAATACTTTTCTGTGATTCACACGCTGATCTTCGAAGAAATCAAAACCTCCGGTCGAATCGCCGTATGAAATAAAAGCTCTATCATACGGACAAAGAATATCGGATACTGAATATACCGTATCGCCATCCACTGTAATAGATGCCTGCGGATCCGACATACCTGATGAATTCACGCCTCCGGACGTGTCCTCAAATACCTGTATATGCGAACTATACTTTTTGGGATAATGTTCTGTCCTGTCGCGCATCACCTTGCCCCACGCAATTACAGCTCTCTGCCTTTGCTCACTCACTGGTTCGTCAACTATTAAAAATAAAATCCTGCCCGGCTCTATTCCTATCGAATGAAAATGATCTTCCAGGACTGACATCCACGATGCGATCATCTCCTTACACTTTGCCGTATCTGTGTTCGACCCGGCAAATCCTCCATCTAAGCCTAACGACGGAGCTATGGCATAAAAATCGGCATCAGGGAATATGCTGACCCATTCGTCTAAAATGTCAAAATATCTTGGGGGAGGAGTAAACTTATTATTAGAATCAAAAGCGCTGCCATCCGGGAGAAGATCACTTCCCCAATACCACGGGATATCGTCTTTATAATCGTGCATGAGCTGTTCTACGGCCCCAACATTTGTGCTGTTCATCACGCCATTTGGCGTCCATCCTTTCAGAACCGTGTCAACATATTCCCACATGCCCAGGTGCAAGCTCAATTTCTGAGGCATCGTATAGTTTGATATGTGAAGATTAACGCCAAGCGCTATTCCGTCATCTATGGATATAGTCCCGGAATTCGTGTCTTGCGACAGAGAGGTTGGAGCATATTTGATCCAGATCTGTTGTGTCATTCCCGCAGGTATGTCAAGTGCATATCCGCTGCCTGTCTTGGTCAATTCCGCCAACATGTCTGAAATTGTCTCATTGTACACAGTCATGGTGGGCTGGACCTTATATACCCGGATCCAATCGGGATTATCGGAAGTGCCGAAACCTTTTATATTTATGTGTACGGTTTTTGCTGCATTGGACGCATTGGTCATATTTACGGTCTCGCCGCGTATTTCGCCGTTCATCATATAAATATCCGACTGTCTAGAGAGACCGCTGGGCGGCACGGTATAAGGGTCTACGGGATCCCATCTATTATTGTTCCATGCCACGATACCGGAAAAACCATTATTTTGCAATATTTTGGAATTGAGCGCCAGGGCATCCAGTTGTATTTGCCCTGCAATACTATTAGAAGGCTGAGGGAATACCGTTTTTATGTTTGCTATGCCATTAAAATCACCGAAAGTATTAATGCGTCCTTGCAAGGCATTTATTTCAGCCGTAAGATCCAATCCGGCAGCCGCAGCCCTCAAGTTTACTATATCCAGACCCTTCTGCACGTTTGAGATCAATTTAAGAGCGCAGATCATAGAATCTTTCGAGCTAGGTAATAAACCTCCTTGACGAGCCTGTCTTGCGCCTCCATCGAAGATCTCGACCTCATCACAAAATAAACCTGAGGAGTACCCTCTTGACGGGATGATCTTGACATATCGGCCATGCGTATTAAGATTGGTGGATGTAAATGTATGGCGTATATGATTGTCGCTGCCATTCACGGATGGAGGCAAGGCCGGCGGCGGAGAATCGAGCACCATATCGGTTAGATAATAATAATTGACGCTATCATCACTTATAAGGACAAATATATCGGTCGGCCAGCTGCCATTATTCCGTTGTGAGGCAGTGTAGTATTTTATGGCGCCTATCGATTGATCGCTTCCCAGATCAAATGTCATACTTACATAATCGTATCCATCCCAGCCGACACATTCCTGATAACTCCATATAGCGTTTCCGGGCGCAAAGCTACCGTCTGTTAAATCTGTTGTATCTGTATCTGTATCTGATGGCCCCTTACATAGCGAATAATTCGGCGCGGGATCTAATGTATACGTCTTCCCCAGCGCGATATTGGAATTAATGGTAGGGTCTGTTCCTACTTTAAATTCTTCTATATTGGTAAGCCCATCCTTGTCAGGGTCCGCGTTGGGATCCTGGCCAGTCGCACCAAAATACTGCTTCTCCCATGTATCCGGCAGGCTGTTATGATCTATATCGATAAAATTTGATGTGATAGTTATAGTCTTGCTATCGGATGATGTGCCGTCTGTGGCTGTAAATGTGACATTGTAGGTGCCTGCCTGTTGATATGTTGGCGTCCATGTGAACATCTGCGTGGCAGGATCGAACGTAGCCCCTGTAGGCAGACCGGATACAGAATAAGTCAGGTTGCTGCCGGTAGAGCTTGTAGCATTCACCGTAAACTGTAGTGTCGTACCTTCATCGGCTGTCTGATCACCTATCGGATCAAGCGTAACTAGAGGTATAATTTCGAATAACGCCTGTATGGTATGGTCCTTTGTAACACTACTAAAGACATAATTCGATACAGCACCTGCTGATAGGCCGTCTACAAAGACTTCTTTTATACGCTGTCCTGCAGAAGGGATAATTGTAAATGTCTGGCTCTCGTTATCGGCTACGATGCGGTACTTGCTGGGAGCATAATAAGATGATTCTGTGCCTGAAGGCGTTATTACGCCGCCACTCCCCTGCCTTACCTCTATCCTATGAAGGGATGTTACATTTATAGCTTTAGAAATTTCGTTTATCTTGTTAAATATGATATCTCTTTGTATGTCGGCTACAGTCCTATCTTTATTGGTGTTCCATAGAATAAAGCTATTAAAGTATGCGTTAGTTGTTCCTGATAAAGACCCTAATGCGGCCGAAATTGCGTTCTGAAGCACTGATTCAGCATCATTTATCATAGAACTATTGTCAGGGTATCTATCTTTTAAGTAATCTGTCAGCATCCTCAATGTGAGGAGATATTCATAATCTTCGCGGCCTTCAAAGAATGCTTCGAATTGCTTACTTAGATATACCTTGTAACCGGCGGGATCAGTGCTGTCGAAATAAAGAGGTGTATATGGGCTGGGAGTAAGGTACTCATTTAAGTCTGTACATCCGCATGAGTCTATTATGCACCAGCCGCGTTCGGCCGTTACGCCATACTGGAATGCTATCCATTCGCGTAAGACACCCAGCCCATACGGATCGTAATTACGCTGCGATGAATTATATAATGAGAGTTTTTTGCCGTGGTTCAGGCGTTGGTCATTATAAAGGCCTAAGGTCAATAACTGTACCGGGCCTGGGCATAGTATATCAGATACACTAAAGACATCTTCCCCATTCAGGTTCTGGATCGGATAATAACCCGAATCTCCCAGGCTCATATCGGTCCACATCTCTATCTTCGAACCGTATCGGATGGTCCTGTCCCTGAAAGCTTTTCCATAGTTTATGGTCGCGATTTGGTTAACCGGCGCATTAGGTTCATCGATAAGACTGAAAGCAACCCTATCAGGCGCCATGCCGAGATCATTAACCAGGTGATCTTCCCAGGCCTCGGCCCATGCCCTTATACGAGCGTTGAATTTTGTAGGCTTATCGGTTACATTAACACCGGCAAAGGTGCCGCCGTTGGTTGTATCGGCACCGAAATTCACATAATATACAGGCATATCAGGAAATTCGTTTACCCATCGGTCGAATACAGCAAAATAATCGGAGGGTAGCGTTAGTTTATCGTTAGCGTCGAAATACGATTCTTTGATTGTCGTGTAGCCTCCGTTTCTTTCTTCACAGTAAGCGTCATATTTATAATCCCGGCATATCTGCTTAAGTGCCTCGGCATTATTCACGTTAAGATCGCATTCCGGATGAATATTACCATCTCCTAAAGGATAAAGAGTATCAAAGTATTCCCACATACCGAAAGACAGACTAAGCTTACACGGGAATGTATAATGAGGAATAGACATATTTACACTGATGTTGTTTGAAACTGCGCCGTCCTGGATGCAAATATTACCGGTATATGAGCCTTCAGCGAATGATGCAGGCATGAATTTAACCCATAACTGCTGTGTCATGCCGCTGGGAATATCTATAGTGAAGCCCGAACCTGTCAAGGGCACATCCTTAAACATATCCGATACAAGCATATTCTGCGCTATATCGATGCACTGGACTTTATATACCTTTATCCAGCCAGGGTTATTGGCACCTCCGAATCCGCTGATATTGAGCATTACTGTTTTGTCTATGGTATCGGCGTTAGTAAGGTTGATTATCTCTCCCCTATCCTCTTTATTCATTATATTAAGCTGTATCGAATTTAAAATACTTCCATCCTTGGGTGAGCTGTATACATCGAGGGGATCCCACCGGCTTGCTTTCCATGCCACAAGGCCCGAGTAGCCATCCTGTCTTAATATATTTCCAGCTAACTTAATAAGATCACGCTGTATTGCACCTATGGCATCATGAGTGCCATCATATCCTACTGGAAGCGGTAATGGTATTAAGGTCTTGAAGGTGCTTAATTCGTTATAATAATCATCAAAACTAAAAATTCTTGATTTAATGGCGTCGAGGCCGGCATCGATGTTAACGCCTTCCTGCGCTGCCCTATCTTTAAGCATGTTAATGTCTGAAGCTATCCTTGATCTGAGTTTAAGAACCGTAGTGCTTTCCTTGGGATCGCTCGGTATTGGAGTTCCTACGTATGGCAAATTTTTGCCGCCGCCAAATATCTGGATCTCGTCCACATTAAAACTGATGGTAGTGGGAATAACAAGGAGCCTTACATATCTTGCGTGAGTATCAAGACCCGTCGCGGTAATTCTATAATTTTTAGTATGTCCATTATTTGCGACAACCGGAGNNAATCTTGTCCGTTCTGGCTGGCCAAAATATGAATCGCTCTTGGCCAAAGTATATTCTGCTCGGCCAACGCCACTGTTGAATATTTTACGGCTGATACGGATTGGTCCGAACCTAGGTCAATTGTTATGGTAACAGTGTTAACACCTCCCCAGCTTACACATCCTGCCTGTCCCCACATATAAAGCCCCTGAATAGTAAATAATCCGTCTGTCAAATTTGTCATATCATTACCACCATATTTGCTGCCATCGTAGTCTCCGTTTGGCGCAGGATCTAATGTATATGGTTTCCCCAGCGCTATATTCGGCGTTGCGACTGTCGGATCTGTCCCGGCTTTAGATTCTTCTATATTGGTAAGCCC
>PLNN01000003.1 GCA_003142795.1 Candidatus Omnitrophota bacterium | reverse complement strand
TTGCGAGCTACCAGGCTGCTCCTCAGCCCGCACAAGCTCAAAGGGTTATGCGATATTTTGCCACTAATTGCCACTATTGTCCACCTATTTTTGTTGCTGCCAAAGCCCGCTGTATTCCATCTTTGGTCGACTTCAGATACGATAAGAAGCTCCCTATATCTATATGTCCCGTGATCTGCATGGCATCCTTAGGATTGACACCGGCGTTAAGCAACTTGTTAACCACATAATACCGGAAGCAGTGCGGAGTGATATTGCCCTTGATCTCTTCTCTTCGGCATATAGGCCTTAGGCAGTACTCGATATAAGCGGTAGAGGTGATCTTCCTGCCATATTGATTAGTGAAAAGAAATTTCTGCTTCGGGTTCTTTGACAACGCTATACTCACGGTCCCGGCAAGTTCTCCGTCTAAAGGTATCTCCCCATCATCTTTTGTTTTCGTGATCTCAGCCCTGACCTTTATAAACAGCGGGTTGCCCTGCTCATCACAGGCCACATCCGTCTTCTCATATCTGGTCGTCTCATCTATGCGCCTGCCCGTCCTTACGAGGAATCTGGTGATCTCCTCATAGCTGGGGTCATCCTTCACGCCGTTTAATATCGCTTTAACCTCCAGATCGGTGGGTAGATACTTCTTCTCCGGCCTAGCCAACCTTTTGGGTATCTTCTCAACCTGTTTAAAGGGGTTCTCCCCTACGAACCTGAAAGTATGGAAGCATTTAAAGATCGCTCTCAATTTAGTAATGTCGGTATTGATGCCAGAGGGCGTCTTACTAGTTTCGGATAAAAGGTAGTCTTTATATTTATTGCCTAAATCGACCGTAACCTGGCTCGCAAGCGTGACATTGGGATAGCGCCTGGCGAGGAACCCCACAAAGTGCCTGTAAATGCACGACGACCTCTGCCTTGTCCTCGCCATGAGTATCTTTTCGGTCCGGTTAAGATAGTATTCTATCGCGGCCTGCAGGGTGGTTTCTCCGATAGAGGGCGCATTGTGTTCTATCCGGCAGCCGGATAATCTCTTCAACCGTATGGCATAGGCTTCCCCTTCGGAAAACGCCTGAACACTCTCGGTTCTTCGCTTTCCGTCTGCATAGTAGTTAATCTCAAAGGAATTGTCTCCCCTACGCCTAACGCCTGTATATTTCTTCCTGACGCGTCTCACCCGATCTTATGCTTCCTCTCGAACTCTTCCCTCGAACTGCAGGGGATTCTATAGTGCTTTCCGATCTTGATGACATCCTTAAGCTTCTTTTCTCTGATCCATTTCCATATCGTTGACTTCGGGAGCTGATACAGCTGCGCCAAAGTCTCTGGCGTATAATAGCTACTTGGCATTATCCTGTTCATCCTTAACCTCGCTTTCTTCCTGCAACTTCTTGCGGCATTCATCGCAGATTTGCTCTTCTCCGTAGAAATACAACGGGTCTGCTTCCTTGCCACAGCGGTCACAAGTAAATTCTTCTGCCATTGTTTTTACTCCTTCTATTTTTTGTTAGGAGCCCTAAGGCTGGGCGATTGAAGTTTGGGGTGGGGAAAGGGACGGCTCGAATTACGCTCATTGTCCTTTAAACTTTCCCCAGCGATTCTGCCGCTGCCCCAATCCTATCCTCTCCTCAATATTCGTCTGGAAACAATATGCACGTCGAAGAGCGATCCGCCTCGGTTATAATCCAGATCTTTGGAAGACAATCTGCTTTATAGGCTGAGAATAATCGGCTCCCGCTAGCCAGAGCTTTTTCATTAGCCCATCTGTCTTCTTCGCAAAGATCGCCCCAGTCACCACCCAAGTGCCTAACCAAACACTCATGGACGAACATCCTGAATATGCGATTTTCTAGCATCTGGGCATTTACTCCGGCCGTGCACACCAGTTGACCTATTTTGAACTTTGGTTCCATTATCGGCTTATTCACCCCCTTTCCCATAAGAACCCCCTATCTTGATATGAATGGTTATTTTCTTATCTATACTGTCAGCTACCCACCTGACCCCTGCGATCAGGGAGAGAATGAGAAGCTGTTTTTCTATAGCAGGAAAATATACCGATAGTAAAAGGGCTGCCATAGACCAACAAAAGTACCTTTTTTGTTTTAGTGGACTCCAAAAATTAGCCTTTTGGGGTTTAGCGTTAAGTTGCCTCTTAACAACCTCTCTCATCTACCTCCTTTCATGACGCTTTCGACTGTTTTGCCTGTTATTGGTTACATCTGAAGGCAAGTGTTTCTTATATAAGTCTGAAACAAATTGCTCAGCTATACTCAAAAAAGCAGGTAAAACCGGTGAAACAGTTCATTCCCCACCCTATTGGATTTCCTCCCTTGGCTTGTTAAGAATTCTTTTCATTTTATTCAATAGCTCGTCTTTTAATTCCTGGGAGCTCTTTTCTTGGCTATCTTCTTTTTGGCTATTCTCTCTTTGAAGTGACTTATCTAAGAGCATCCGTCTCAATATCTTGTTAAACTTTGCGGTCTTGCGATAGCCCCTCTTCCCTGATCTGCCTCTTATGAGGGTATAGTCTTTTAGTATCTTGAGTTTTTTGGTCACATTGTCTGCGTCAATGTCTAGGGTTTCCGCCAGCTGCGTACGTTCAACAACATCATTATTTGCGAAGTCGAGAAATATAAGACGCGCGTCTTCGGACAGAACCAGCTTTTTACCGTTCACCTTCGCCATACCATCCCGGTAAAGGGCATTTAAAAATTCGCTGTATTCCTCATCGCTTAACGCGCTATTCTCCTTCTTAAGCTCGGCATAAAAGTTTAACCCGCAGTTTTCATGGTTAAATATGCTCTGGATCAACTTATTTACATATTCTACGTGCTCCAATTTCACTATTACCTTCTGATGTTCTGTGTCTGTAGAATGAAGAAAGGTGGCAAGGGCCACTACGATGCGGGCTATCTTATGCCGAATATCTGTGGTAACGAGAGGGATATCCTTGGCTGAGCCATATAAGGCAGTAAGTTCTTTTGCCACCTCATATATTCGTTTGCGCGCGTCATTTTCAAAGGTTATATCTTTGGATTCCCTTGTCCATGCCCAGCAAATGCTGTTGTGCAATATGTGAGGTTTAACTATCTGGTTAGAAGAAGAACGTTCCTCTTTGGGTACATTAACTACATCGGACTTCTGGTCGCTGCTGCTTAAAAATATAGGCAGATCAAACCTTCTTATATCAGCTCCCCTGAAGATGTATTTCAGCGTTTCCACCCCGCACATATTATCATCGAGTATCCTGCCATCTTTAGGGTTGCAGGAGACGATCAAGCGTGTTCTTGTCGGGTGCTCCCCTTGCTTTATCCCATCTGCCCGGATAATCCCGTCGCTGCGGCCGCTGGACATCCTTTCCCACTCATCGACAGATAGCGCCTGCCCTTCGTCGATAAAGAGTAACCTGCCGTCACTAAGCGGGTATTTGCCCCATTTCAAGAACCATGTATCTCCTGTCTGCTGGTAAGAGTAGCTAATACCTGTCCTTGTGGCGGAGACTCCGCTTATAAACTCGCCTAAGCCCACCGCCCTGCTTATTCTGTCATAGAGCTGTGTCTTGCCCTGCCCCGTATCGCCGACGATCACCAGTTCAACCCATCCCCTTTTCAACATCTCTTTGTCGAATTTAAACTGTATCTGAGAGCAATAAGTTAATAGCATGCAAAGCAACGTCTTCTCCCTATGCTCTCCATAAATCTCGGTGATGTTAACGGAAATGTCATGCAGTATCTCTTGCAGCTTGGATTCGATGGTATTACCGTTTTTTACCTGAAATACCTCAAATTCTTTTTTGGCCTCATCGGTAATCTGAAAACTCTCATAGTCGTTTGATATTGGATTCAGCTTATAAAAAAGGAGCGTCGCTGTTTGATCCTTAGGGCTCGATTTCACCCATCCGGTGGCCTTGAAGTATTGATTTGTTTTTGGCAGTGCAGTTAGGGCAAAAACTTTTTTGTCACGGTACTCCCGGCCTAAATCGTCCATATCTATCTCTTTGCCTTCTTCTGCTGCCTTCGACTCTATCCTTGAGGCTTTAGGAATAACCAATATCTCCTGAACGGTTATACTATTGGTTATCTTTATCCTAATTCTCTTGCTAGCCCCTTCTTCGCAAGGAGCAAGCATTCTAAGCCTGGCCATCATTTTTTCATGGGTAAATCTGGTGAAATCTATGAGCTCTTTGCTATTTAAGGGGATGTGTATTTTTCTTGGTTTCCCATTTATAGGACAGCGACTATTCCCGCAATCCTTTTCGCACTGGGCCACAAATGTCTTAGGCACATGGTAGGTCTCGCCTTTGGCGCAAATCATTACTTCGGTCTCTACCTTCTTGCCTGAATATTTCGCCTCATCCATGTCCATTAAATGAATCCGTAACGGCGTCTCAACATCAAGAGCCTTATCCTGCCAATTCGCGGCGTTCCTCTTTAACTCCTCGAAGTCCTTGACAGCATGCGTCCTGAAATAATCGGATAGGTCTTTGCCCTCCGGCATAGAAATGATCTTCTCATCGCCCATGAATATTTTGCTCAGTTGCTCAGTTCCTTGCCGGCCTCCCTCGTCTCCATCAAGGCAAAGATATACTCGCTTTGCCTTCCTAAATTTCTCGTAATACTCTGGCTTGAATGCTAAAGCTCCAAGAATTCCGACCGCATTATAGCCATTCATTATTGCCGTCAAGGTATCGGTAGGACCTTCGCAAACCAGAATGTCTTCTTCGAGCTGAAGCGCCTCCTCGTTGTATAGATTATTTATCTCACCTTTTAAATGTAACCACTTGGGTTCAGAATCATTTATTAAGGTTCTTGCGGTAATGGTAGCTATTTCACTATTAACTATAAGAGGAAAGATCAATCGTTTTTGGAAGAAATCCCTAACTTGACTGCTCCAAATAGCCAATACGCCAGCCTCGATGCCGTCTTCCTCGCTAAAGCCGTTCTTGACAAGGTAATCCCTTAAGCCGTCTTCCCCGGCTAAACCCACCATGAAAGAATCAAGGATTTCCTTTTTAAAACCTCTTTCCTTGATATAGCCAAGGATATCTTCATAGTTGTTCTTAACTAGCTGGTCGTGGTAAAACTGCGCTGTAATTCCCAGTATTTCTTTTTTCTTTATTAATTTCTGCAAGGCAACCTCTTCTTCGGGAGTCAGAGGCTCTAACCCTATACCTGCCCTTTTCGCTAAATACTGCAGCGCCTCTCCAAAATTGATGTTTTTGAACTTCATCACAAGCCCGATAACATCTACCGCACGCGGCATACAACTAAAGCATTTCGCAATCTGCTTTACTGGCTCAATATTAAAACTTGCGTGGGTCTCTTTATGGAATGGGCAAAGAGCTTTATTGTTTTTTAGCACTACCCCAAACTCCCTTGCGACATCCTCGATTCTGTTTGCCTCTTTAATCTTGCCTATTAAATCTCTGTTAAGCATTGTCTTCCTCCTTTTTGTAGCAGGTTTAATAAATATACGTCTTGGTTACTATAATTAAACGACAAACCTCTGAAAATTTTGGGAAAATCTGAAATATTTTTCTTACTCTCATAATATTTTATAGTTCTTTTATTTCGACACTATAAACTATAAGGCAAAAAAATATAGCCTTATAGTTCTTTACCGCTTATCTTTAAACCTATAACGCCCTTTCCTCCCTTGCGTAACTTCTCATACTGGCGAATAATAAAGTATACAGTATCAAAGCAGGCATCCAGCTGTTTTCCGTATTGCTCTTTTTGTCCCATAAGCTTTATATCCCTATTTGTTTTGCCCTTTATACTTAATTCCAAGACAGTATTGAAGTATAAAGTCCTTAATTTTATCAATTCATTTGGGAGATTCTTATAAAAATTACTGAAATAAGAGTCACCTTTCCAGCCATAATATTCCTCTAGAGCCCTCAGGGCCTCCCTATAGGTATCAAGTAACTCGTCAGGCTTTACCCTAGGATCGTTAAGGGATATATCCTTGCGGGTATACCACCCCCTTACATTTGCTATGTCGTCTTTAAGCTCTTCCTTAATCTGCTTGTAACCCTTGCCCTGTTTTCTTAACTCAAAGACCTTCTCCAGAAACCCAATGACATTTCCCGGGTGAACGCCGGTATTGCCTCTCTTCAAAGAAGAGATATTCCCCTTTCTGATAGACGGTGGAACCAAGTCTATCCTGCGAAAGAAAGCAAGCGTCGCGTCAAAATTCTTCAAATCCTTAAAATGCTCTCTTAACTGCTGGTGCGATATATATGGCACCCTAACTATCTCGCTCATTTGCTGCCTCTCAATTTCTCAATGTTTATATCTTCTAATTAACCGAAAGTATAACATATTATTTGATTTTGTCAAGAAAATCTTTTCCCGTTTATTACTTATTATTCAAAAAGCCGCTCGTCTTCCTCAAATCGATACTGGTAATAGTTCTTTAACATACGCTCATATTTGTAATTTCCGGGATCGAGTAAGACGGCTTTCTTGAGACACCTGATGGCCTTCTCGATAAATCGAATTGATTCCTGATCCGGGTCCAACTCACTCCCCTTTTTACTGACCTGCACTATAATATTGCTTTCGTTAATTATGGTTTCCATTTCAGAAATTGATTTTCCATCTCCGCCGAGGCAAGCAACCCATTCATATGCTTCTGCAAGTAACGCCCAAGCAGGCGCATAAGAAGGACTTTTCTTAATCGCCTTTATGCAATAATAGCGAACTGACCTTTTGAACAGATACTCCGCTGAATCGTCAAGGTTGCCTCTATTGCAAAGCTCGGCTAATGTATAAAGCATATAAAAATCATCGTGTTCAGGCAAAAGTCGTTTACAGCATTCAATTCGCTTCTTTACCTTTTTATAATACCTTTGCTCAATGAATTTAAAGCCTTCCCGCGAAACATTGCTGCCGAAAGCACCGTTTCTTTCGAGGAATTGACTCCATGTCTCCATTTCAGCCCAAGCTTTTAGAACTGCCTTATCATATCTCATATCGAACTACCTCCTCAAATAACCCTAGCTTGAACAAATAAAATCTTCCAAGACGCCCTTACTTTCGATATTAAAAGTTCTATCAGTATTATTTAACCTCCCAAACAAATAAATATCTCTTCCATTCTGGATAGACGCTATTACTTTTCTATAATACCTGGGCGCGAAGAATGCCTCTATTGTGCTTCTCCCATCCTTCAGGTTCATAACGATAGCCTTGAACCTATTGCTGTTGCCAATATTAACCACCCTCATTCTTGAAACTGTCCCTTTTACCAGCACTTTTTGATCTGTAGGTAATTTCTTCGATTCAGAAATACTGCATAGTTCCATTTTATTAATCTCTTTTCCGGTTTTATTCTTGGCGGTCATATCAAGCCTCTCTATCAAACAATCGGACGATTTTTTAGCAATTTATATTCACGCTCAAAATAACTCCTAAAAGGCGGGGGAGGATTTTTTGTATCGTAAAAAGTATCCCGACCGTGATCTTGGCTTGCTATCCCCTTTCCCTGCTGGCCTGCCTAATTTCTTCCCCTCGCGCCTTGCCCTTTCAATCCCTGCCCGAGTCCTTTCCACTATCCTTTTGCGCTCCTGCTGCGCCACCCAAGAGAAGACCGCTATAAGCAACTGCCCTATGCCTTCATCCCGGGTATCCAACCATGATTCCTGCAGGGACTTAAGGGCAATACCATTTCTCTTAAGCCGTTCCAGGTATCCTAAGGTATTCGATATCCCCTCTCTTGAAAACCTATCCAAAGCCCATATTAGTACTAGGTCAAATTTCCCCTTGTCTGCATCGTTAAGCAACCTAAGGAAATTTTCTCGATCACCATTACCGCCGGAAGCCAAATCGATATACTCTGATACGATCTCGCCGCCAATAGCTCTTGCGTAGTCTCGCAATGGACTTATCTGATTCTTGGGATCTTGCGACTCATCGGACTTACTTACCCGAGCATAGACAGCTACTCGTTTCTGTGTTTTTGTCTCACTCACTCTATACAGCTCCTATACAATGCATCATTGCCATTGCCAGCCGAGAATCGAGCTAGTCTTGCTCTATTTGTACTCTATCGGGGGACTCATCCTCGGTACTTAAAACACTCCTTATATACCACTTCGACTAAGACTTTTTGTCCACTCTGTCGATCCAACTCATTCTATACAGCTCCCCTATCCAGCTGCTAGAATGATCCATTTCGTTGCCCTCGCCTCCTTGCCGCGCCTTTAATTAAACCGCCAATTTCGCCTTTTACAAAATGTTATTTTTGCGCTTTCAGAAAAGCCCTTTTAAAAGCCCAAGACTGGGCGATTGAGCAAAAAACCTACCCCTTTTCCCTAAAGAATCTTTTTAACAAAAATGAAGGCGGTTTGCACAAAAAATGCAACCCTTTTTACTGTGGGTTGCCAAAATGGTCTTCTGAAAAATGAATGGAATGAGGAAAAGGGGTATTTACAGATTGCCGACTATTGGTCTATATAATGCTATATCCAGTCTGAAATTACCCGCCCCAATATACTCATATAGGTTGTGTCTATAAAGCAAAAAGGGGCTAGGCGTCTATGAAGTTTGTTTTCTTTGGAAAAGCCCTATAACAGCCCAACGCTGAGGCGATTGCTGATCCGCCCGCCCCCCTTCCCGAAAAGAAATTATTTATTGCGCCCTGGATCCCCTTACAGCGTAATACGAGGGGTTTTGTTGGTGGTTGGGAAGGAAATTCTGTGGAAGGCAAAAAGACTGGTTTGAAACACCGAACCTTGATCCTTCTTTTTATCGTATTTCTTTTAATCCAGATCTATTTTAATTGCCGTAAATTCTTTAGATCCCGTCCAGTTGCCCTTACATTCCACATAGTAATTTGGCATGAATTGCTTTATGCTAATAGGGATATTGTGGGGACCTTCTATCCACGCATTCTGGGGTATTTTTATCGTTATACCGCTAATTGTCAGTTCTCGCTTTGTAATATCAACCACCTCAATCTTACCCTTTATTTCATCTTGTTCCGGATATTCTCTCTTAACCCTCATTGCTGTCATTTGTCCCAGTCCGGTAAAGGCGCCGTCAATAACTACGTAATCGCCAACTGCTATAAGAGAAATATCTGCTACTTGGTCGAATTCATTCTCTATTCTCGCATTTCCAGCAGCAACAACAATGCCTGAAACAGTAATGGAGCCATCTTTGGAAGAGACCATCTGTGCCTTGCCTTTGATTTCATCAGCAGCGCATACGCTGGTAAAAATTAATAACATAGACACTAAAACAAGTTCAGGCCTCATATATCCTCCTTTTTTATTCCAAGTCTCCTACCTTGCCCCGGCCTCGATGAGCAGTTGGGCTATGTCGCTATAACCTTTTGCTTTAGCTATACTTAATGCGGTATTGCTATTATAACCTTCCGCATTCACGTCCGCACCTTTGGCAAGGAGTGCCTGGACTACATCGAGATGACCGGCTGAAGATGCGTACATCAAGGCAGTCCAGCCATTATCATTGTACGCATTCACGTCAGCGCCTTTGGCAAGGAGTGCATGGACTACATCGAGATGGCCTTCCCCAGATGCCAACATTAAGGCTCTCACACTAGCGTCCCCTCTCGCATTCACGTCAACACCCTTGGCAAGGAGGGCTTGCACAGTTGAGATGTCGCCTTTCCCGGCAGCATTTCTTAAATCTTCAGCATCGGCCGACTCACGTTGATATTCCTTATACCTGCTATCTTGAAGGGCCGCTGTTGGATCATCTAAAGCCAAGACGACCACCTTACCATCGTATACCATAGAAAAAGACACTGGGAAGGTGACATTCTCTCCTGCGCCCACCACGGTAACATTCGCGCCACCTACATAATTGTTGGCCTCAGACCTGGCGTATAAGATATCGGCTACTGTGTATTTCGCTGCGGGGATATTAAGCGTACTGCTTACCTGTTGAATAATTAAGTCTGATATTGTTGGGTTCAAATCTTCACACTGCCCTATACTACTCAAACAACACGCCATAATTACTAATATCAAAGACATTATCTTCATAATCACCTCTCTTCCCTCTCGAAAGCCCCAAGGCACCCCAAGGGCTGGTCGATCTTTGTTTCGCCCGTCCCTTTCCCCTTTTTAAAGATTATCTTTTGCGGTTAGGGCCTCTTTACAAAAATTAATGCGGGTTTTGGGCGCGGTTGGGAAAGTTTTTCGCTAAACCAAAAATCTCTGTTTAGGCCCTATATTTCTTGCATAATTCCTCAAATTCGTATTTCTTCAGGTATTCAGCTCTTAATTTCTTCAGAATCTTTCGCCCCTCTTCAATAGACTGAAAAACTCTCTTCTTCTTGAGGCTATTACATAAACGACAAGCTGGGACTACTCCCTTGCCGCCAAGACTTTTAGGATAGAAATGATCTACATCCGCAGAGCTATATGCGTTTGGTGAGGATAAAAAATCAAGATCGCAATAAACACACCTAAACTTATAATGCTCAGCAAATGCCTTCCATTTCTTAAAGCTATTTATATTCTCAAATACTTTATTCATATAACACGAAGTATACACCATCATATATGGGGGTGTCAAATAATAAACCACCATACGATAATATGGTGCATGAGTATTATAAAACTAGGTGGGAAAATTAAAGAACTCCGTAGGAAAGAAGGTATTACGCAGGAGCGGTTAGCTGAACTTACTAAGACTAGCTATAAATACATCCAAAGGA
>PLNN01000049.1 GCA_003142795.1 Candidatus Omnitrophota bacterium | reverse complement strand
AAGGCGGCCACAAAGTTACGCCATCCCCGCAGTAGCCGAAAAATTTTAAGAGAGGGCTATGGACGAGAAAAGATATAAGATAATATACGAAGACGATTGGCTGATCGCGGTCGATAAGCCGTCAGGCATGCTCGTCATTCCGACGCCTAAAGGTGAGACGAATACGCTTACAGACCTGTTAAATAAGGACCTCGACGACCGCGGCATTCAGGTAAATGCCTATCCCTGCCACAGACTTGACCGCGAGACGTCAGGTATTGTGTTATATGCCAAGGGTAAGTCGATACAGAAACTTATGATGGACGAATTTAAGAAGCGGGAAGTCAAAAAAACGTATATAGCGTTCGTCCAGGGCGCGGTCAAAAAAAGCTTTGATATTATAAATAAGGCCATTTATAATAAGAACAAACACAGGAATGAGCCTGCGATAACTAAATATAAGGTCCTAGAAAGGCGTAAAGGGTTCACTATTTTAGAAGCGGAGCCTGTTACCGGTAAGACCAACCAGATCCGCATCCACCTTACAAATATCGGCCATCCGATATTGGGCGAAAGCGTCTATTCGTTCAGGAGGGATTTCGCGCTCAGGTTCAAGCGCGTGGCGCTCCACGCTAAAAGGATAGAGTTCACGCATCCGGTCACAAAAGAAAGAATGAGCTTTACATCAGAATTGCCTGCGGACATGGGCAATTTTTTACAAACAAAGAAGGGAAACTGAATATGGGTAAAGGCGTTACTTATTTGACGCGTGAAGGTTATGAGAAGTTGAGAAAAGAGCTCGAGCAACTGAAGACCGTGAAACGCAGGCAGCTCTCAAAGGCTATAGGAGAAGCGCGTGCGCACGGCGATATCAGCGAGAATGCCGAATATGACGCTGCAAAAGAAGCGCAAGGTTTGAATGAAAAGAAGGTATCAGAGCTCGAAGAGAAACTGGCAACCGCCCAGATACTCGACAATGAAAATATGTCAAAAGACGAAGTCCTGATAGGCGCTACCGTGAAATTGAAAGACATCGGTTCCGGGGAGGAGCTGGAATATACGCTCGTCGCCGAGGAAGAGGCGGACTATTCCCAGAACAAGATCTCTGTAACGTCACCGGTGGGAAGCGGCCTGATCAATCATAAAAAAGGTGACACGGTGGAAATAAAGGTTCCTGCAGGCGTATTGAAATATAAGGTATTGGGTATATCCAGATAATGACGCTACAAGAATTGAAAAGTATCGAAAAAGCCTTTGACGTTCCTTTAAGCGAAATGAAGCGGATAATCAGAGCCTTTCATTCCGAGATGGGGAAGGGGCTTTCGGATAGTGACGGTTCGCTCAAGATGATACCCACCTATGTCGACAGGCCTACGGGTGATGAAAAAGGTAAATTTATAGCGCTCGATCTCGGCGGGACGAATTTCAGGATACTGGAAATGGAGTTAAAGGGCGGTAAAAATATATCGAAGCCCGTATCCAGGCAATTCGTCCTGGACAGGAAGTACCTTGCCGGGGATGGGAAGGCATTATTCGATTTTATCGCGGGATGCGTTGAAATTTTTTTAAAAGGGAAAGGGATCGATAAGGCCGCTCACTTCGATCTCGGTTTTACCTTTTCGTTCCCGGTCGAACAGACAGGCATAGCGTCCGGGAGGCTCCTTCGCTGGACAAAAGGTTTCAACGCAAAAGGCGTGATCGGCAAGGACGTAGTCAGACTGCTCGATGAAGCGCTTGCCGGAAAACATGTAAATAATGTAAAAGTGGCAGCCCTTGCCAATGATACGGTCGGGACGATGGTCGCCAGGGCTTACGAGGATCCCGATTGTGACGTAGGGGTAATACTTGGGACGGGAACGAATGCTTGTTATAGGGAATATATTTCTAATATCAAGAAATTACATAGCGGCATGACCTATGCAGGGCAGATGATAGTAAATACAGAATGGGGTAATTTTAATAAACTCAGGACGAATTCTTACGATAAAATATTGGATGAAGGATCCGGGAATCGCGGCAGCCAGATATTAGAGAAGATGGTTTCCGGTATGTATCTCGGCGAAATATTCAGGCTTATAGCTAAAGATTTGATGAAGAAGAAAGTCCTTTTTGCCGGTACCAACATTGGGGTCTTCGGCAAAAGAGGCTGTTTTAAAACAGAATATATGTCGGCAATAGAATCCGACCATTCCGCAGGATTGCCTGATATGGCCCGTTTATTTAAAAAATTGGGCATTAAGGATACTACGTTGAGGGATAGGCAGCTTTGCAGGAATATATGCAGGATAGTTTCCGGCAGGGCATCCCGCATCAGCGCGGCGGCGCTGGCGGCCGTTATAATGAAGATGGATCGCGAATTGTCGCGAAAACACACGATTGCTATTGACGGAAGCGTGTTTGAGAAGTATCCCGGGTTCTCGGATCGTATGAGATCGGCACTAAAAGAGATCTTTGGCAATAGATCTTCCCGCGTCAGCATGGTATTGGCAAAGGATGGATCAGGGAAGGGCGCAGCCATAATCGCGGCTGTTGCGGGTTCCCTCTGACATATAAAAGTGGAAAAAAGTCAGAAAAAAGCAGATAAGCGTTATTTACATCAGCTATGTTATAGGCCATAATCTTAACTACATAACGAAAGCATATATGGCGCCTAAAAAAGTACTGATAGTAGATGATGATGCTGAATTCCTGGAAGAGCTCAAAGAGATGCTCGTTCTTAGCGGGTATGATGTTACGGCGGTCAATAAGAGCGTGTCCGCGCTTGAGACGGTGCGCAGCGTAATGCCCGATGTTATACTTCTTGACCTTAAGATGAGCGATATGAGCGGGTTTGAGGTCGCCGAGGCGATAAAGCGTTTATCCGAAACCTCGCACATACCTATAATAGCAATGACCGGTTTTTACGCCATAAAGGAGCCTTCGTGGCTGCTCAATTTTTGCGATATAGAAAAGTGCCTTAAAAAACCGTTCAGCTCGCAGGACGCTATTGATCATATAGAAGATGCTTTAAAAAAAGGAGGTGATAAGAATGGCAAGACTAAGCGTGGGTAAATTTTCATCTTCCGGCAGTTCCCGAACGTCGTCAAATCAGGGCCAGCTCACCGATTTGATACGGAAAAAAGCATATGAGCTTTATGAGAAAAGAGGCCGGAAATCGGGGCACTCGATGGAGGATTGGCTGGAAGCCGAAAGGATCGTCAGGAACAAGGCTTTTTGATGATTTTGAGTTTGACTTTCTCTTCCGGCATGGTATCATTACCTTGTAAATCAGAAGGATGGGATAGTATGAACTCAAATCCGAAGGTTTATCAAATTTAGGCAGCTCTTTCAAGATGGAGCTGCCTTTTTTTAAAGGCAAAGTATGTTTGAAATACCCAAGAACGATGGTCAGCTATTAAAAGAGATAGAGTCGCTTAAAAAGCGCATAGCCGAACTTGAAAAGTCAAACATGGAATTTATTCACAGGGCATCTCATGATATGAGGACTCCTTTAGCAATAATCAAGGAAGGGATAAGCCTGGTTATAGATGGCGTAGCAGGCGAAGTGGCGGAAGAGCAGGCGAAGATCTTGATCACGGCGAGAAACAATGTAGACAAGCTTGTGGACACCATAGGTAAATTGGCACAACTCGAGGGAGGCAAAAGTGGCGGATAATAAAAAAAAGATACTGGTAGTGGACGATGAAATAGAATTTTTAGAGATGATAAAAATGAGGCTGGAGGCTAATAATTATAATGTTATTACCGCGATAGATGGAAAAGACGCGCTCGATAAGGTCAAGAGCGAAAAGCCGGATGCGGTGCTTCTGGACGTACTGATGCCGGGCATTGACGGGATCGACGTCTTAAGAAGGATAAGGAAAGAGAACGCGAACCTGCCTATCTTCATAATCACGGCATTCTCGAACGAAGAGAGGTTTAAATTGGCGAACAAGTTCAACGCGTCAGGGTTTATATTAAAGACCAACGACCTGCAGGGAGAGATACAGAACATAACGAGCGCGCTTGGGATAGCGGAGCGCTATAAAAAATGAAAGGCGAACCCAGATTTAAAATATCACTTCTGGCAGTTTCTTTCCTGGCCTTCTTTGTTTCGCGTGGTTATGCAGCCGAACAGGCAGAGACAGAGAGGCTGATGAGGAGGATAACGCCGCCGCTTGCCATAGCCGAACAGAAAGAGGGGGTCAAAGACCAGTATTACCTTGACGCCTATTATGAGCCAAGCGATATTGTACAAGGTAACAAAACAGGCCATTGGAACGAGATCACCACTCTCTTCGGATACCTGCACCGCAACATACGCGGTTATTTATCCGTTTCTCAGTTAGAGCGCTTCGATAACAAAGATTACACTGCGAATTTCGGCACCTACATTACTTTCAAAGATTCCTATATCCATGAAGAGATAGGTTTCGGCTGGCTCGTAGATTACATATACAAACTCCAGAATATAGCCGAATACGGCCACAGGCTTTATAAGAACGTATTCTGGCAGGTCGGTTATAACTACCGCGGTTATGCTATAGGCGACACCCATCTGGTATATCCGGGACTGATATATTATTTCGGTGATAGCTACATGAGCGCCGATTACGGCATCTCTTTTATCGAAGGCCGCGACACAGCCCACTTCGGGACATTCAAAGGGGATTTTGCCATAACAAATTTCCTGCATTTATCCGGCGGCATAGCTTTCGGCGAACGGCTTTATGACATATTCGGGCTTGACGCCCGCCAGGAGGTCGGTTACATCCTCTTCACCGGAGCGAATGTTAATGTTTATAAAGGCATAAATTTCAGGATCGGATATTCTTACGGCGAAGAAGCTCCGAAGTTCATAAAGCGCAGCGTAGATTTTGCCCTATCGACGAAATTCTAATATGTATAATTATCATACCAACCTGATTTTAGCGATAGACGCAGTGCTCTTCATGATCCTGGTTTTGCTGTCTATCATAACAGCCCTTTTCGCGGTGATCGCAGAACATTTAAAAAACAGGCGAAATCGCGCACTCCTGAACATAAAACGAAATGTCTATGAATTGAGCCTGTCGGGCCAAAAGACCAGTGATAAAGCATGCCTGCCTGTCAGCGCCGAAATCACAATGCGGCAATTCCTCGATGTCGCGACCAATAGGAACAGGGAAGCAGTGTTTTTCAACGAGGCAGAACAGGAAGCCTTTAAAAACTGTTTCCTGTCTCCGGAGAAGATATCCGAGATAGAAAAGATAGCGGGAAGACCGCGGAATAAGTGGCGCCGTATAAATGCTATCCTGAGCCTCGGATATGCCGAAGTTCACTCTGCCGAGAAGACCCTGAAGAAAGCGCTTTATTGCAAAGATGAAGACATCGCGTATTTCTCTATTATCGCGCTTGGCCAGATAAGGACACTAACCTGCGCAAAAATATTACTCGATTTTCTGAAGAAGCATAAGTTCTACCGCTACAAGATAGTTTCTATCCTCGAGAGTTTTCCTCCGGACATTGCTGACGAAGTAATAAAACTGACAGAGGATAAAGACCATTCGGTTCGTTTGTGGGCGATAAGGCTATTGTCAAAACTTAAGGCTGTGCAGTACATCAAGAAGGTAGAGCATCTGGCAGCTGATGAGTCCGAAGAGGTCAGGGCTGCCGCTTGCGAATGCCTGGGAGCGCTTGGCAGCAAAGAAGCGCGCGATGTGCTCATAAGGCGCCTTCAGGACGATCTTTGGCTTGTGCGCTCACAAGCTATCAGGGCGCTCTCCAAGGTAATGGGAAAAGAGTGCCTGCCGGATATCATAGGAAAGATCAACGACGCTTCCTTATCGGTGCTGGAGAGCGTCAAAGATGTTTTGATAGAACATATCGATGCAGCCATGCCGTACCTGGAAAATGTTTTATCCGGCAAGGATGAAGTCGCAAAGAGAATTGCAGTCGAGGCGCTGGAGTTTTCAGGACGTTTTCTAAAAACAAAAAAAGATAACGAAAGCCGCTCGGGTGGAACATGACGAATATATTATTACCCAAATTGACATATATCGTATTTTTGATATTTTTAAGTTATTTCCTTATCTTGACGGTCTTTTATCTTTTTCTAGCCGTCGTCGGATTTCTCGAAGGGAAAAAAAGACGGCAGGAGAGCGAAGAAGAGAATTATCCGCTGGCTTATCTTTCCACGATGGCGATACCAGTCAGCATAATAGTGCCGGCGCATAATGAAGAAGAATGGATACGGGATTCTTTGTTATCCATCCTTAACCAGAATTACCCGAAGTTCGAGGTGATCGTGGTGGATGACGATTCAACGGATGGCACATTTGATATATTGAATGGCATGCTGGGGCTCAGGCCCGTTTATATCCCTTATATAAAACATTATAAAGACGGCAAGGTCCGCGAAATATTCAAAGGAGAGATCTATCCGAACGTTACCGTAATCCGTAAAGTGACGGGCACCAAAAAAGCAGGCGCGGTCAATGCGGGCCTTAACCTGGCGAAGAACGATTATGTATGCGTGATAGACGCCGATACTGTGTTAGAGCCAGACTCTCTCTTGAAGGTCATGGCCCAGGTCGAAAGGTATCCGGAAAATATCATAGGGATAGGCAGCTATTTCGGCCTCGCCAACGGCCTCAAAGTGAAAGACGGCAGGATCATAGAGAGAAGTTTTTCTTACAACCCATTAGTCGCTTATCAAAATCTTGAATACATCCGTTCTTTCATCGGAAACCGCATCGCATGGTCGAAATACAATGCCACGCCCAATGTGGCCGGCGGATTCGGGATATGGCGTAGAGATGTGTTGTATGAGACCGGAGGTTATTCCATAGATTTTACCTGCGAAGATGTCGAATTGACATTTCGCAGCCATGATTACGTTGTGCAAAATAAGGAAAAGAATTACAGGATAGTTATGCTGCCTTACTATGTCGGGTGGACAGAAGGGCCGAGCACTGTTCCCGCCCTTATTTCACAACGCAATCGCTGGCAGAGGGTGATCAATGAAACCATATGGAAATACAAGTATATGTTATTCAATCCCAGATATGGCGCTTTCGCGTTCTTAACCATTCCGTATTTTCTTTTTTATGAAGTTTTAGGCGTATTCTTTGAAGTATTAAGTATCGCATTTGTGGTTGCCGGACGGCTAGCAGGGCTGCTCGATATAAAAACCTTCATAGCATTTTTAGCTCTCATGTTATTGTCTCAGGCGCTCATATCGTTATTGGCCTTATTTTCGTTTATCCGAAACCAAAGGATCTTCCGTCTCTCCTATATATGTTATCTCATAATGCTGACCTTTTTAGAGTTTTTTTGCTACAGATGGATCATATCTATAGCGAAATTATTAGGCACTTTCGATTATTTCCGCGGCGTAAAGGCATATGACCAGTATAAAAGGCAAAAGAGAGCGGCATGAGTAAAGAAAAAATATTGATCGTTGAAGACGAAAAAGACATAGTGAGAATGCTTGAATATAACCTAAAAAAAGAAGGATTTAAGACTTCCTTCGCTCGCGATGGAGAGGCTGCCGTAAGTTTAGCCGAAAAAGAACGCCCCGATCTTATTCTTTTAGACCTGATGCTGCCCGGAATGGACGGCCTGGAAGTTTGTAAAAAGCTGAAAATAGAAAAAAAGACCGCGCTTATCCCCATAATCATGCTTACAGCCAAGTCCCAGGAGTCGGATAAAATTGTCGGATTGGAGCTGGGCGCGGACGACTATGTAACGA
>PLNN01000039.1 GCA_003142795.1 Candidatus Omnitrophota bacterium | reverse complement strand
ATAAGGAGAAGCCGGTATCGCAAGTATTTTAAAGCGAGCGTCGACTTTTTTTAAGCTTTGGTTGATGCTCTTCAGGAATGCATGCGACTGGCTTTCAAAGTAAATAGCCTCATCGGTATTCTTACAGGCAGCGGCTAAATAGGCCGCCGCTTTTAACCCAGCGACAGCCCAAAAATCATCCCAATAATAAAAATCATGCGGTCCCAGATGCTCGGCGCTAAATCCCGACGGTAATAAGCCGGCGTGAGGAGACTGCGGATCATCGGGAAGCCGCTTTTTACAGATCCATTTACCTGCCTTATCGATCGACTCAAGCCACTCTTTCGGCGGTACAGTTCCCGTCATTTCGCAATACTGACGCATGATCCACAGGGCCTCGCCGTTAGAATCCCATTCCCCTTCCTGGGAGAGGAAATAACCCTGGGCAGTCTGACGGGAGCGGAAACAATCCAGGGCCCGTCGAACACGTTCCTTTAACCCGACAGATAACAAGGCATATAATATAAAAGCGGCGTCGCGAAACCAAAAGCGCCTGTAGATATAAGGCCCGGGATAAACTTCCCTGGGAGAATGTAAAATCATGGTGCGAATAGCGGCTTCATAAAGAAATTGAAAATGTTCATCTGGGATTTGCAATGAGCACGCTCCCCGGAGACTTTTCTTCCACGCCGCTTGAGCAGTTTCTTGATAGCGCTGATCGGATCCTTTTTCGATCTTGTTTTTCGTTAAAGGCACCGAAACGGTGATTTCCTGTGAAACTCCGGCTTTCAATATAAAAACGGCCGCGGAGGTGGCCATGCCGACTTTACATGAAATTTCTTTTTCATTTTCTTTGCTTGACAGCCGGCTATAAACATCACCTCTATGATAATCCGAAAACACGTATTGATCCGGAGGCTTATCAAGATAGACAAAATTCTCCAGGTTTACCTGCCAGCCCGGTGAATCTTCGAGAAGAGCAATGTTATTTATAAAGCTCACGCCCTCGGGGTTATATGGCCTGAGAGAAACGACTAACCGCGCGTTCAGGTGCGCAGACCCCGTGATCTTGACCTGGCAGATAGGCGCTTCGGAGGAGCCGATAACCTGCGCTTTCAATTGAAGCTTTGATTGATCGAGGCTTGATTCTGTTATAATGCAAAGATTGTCATCAAAACTCAACTTTTGTGATACGTTTGGGCTGCGCGACGGGATCAATGGCTCTCCTTCTTTTGGAATGATCCAAACATCAATAGACCAGCCATCGTAATAAGGAGTAACAAGGCCGCGGGGATCTACAAGAGGAAATTCAACGCTATCGGGAACGCCCAAAGCCGTCCAATTTCTATGGGTGAGATTGATTTGGGTTAACGAAAAAGCCCGCGGGATAAACGCCTCATTTTCGGGATCATATTGACGCTCCACCCAATAAGGCCAGACCCAATCAAGGTTATGCTGGATGGCTAAACTATTTATCAAGCCGCGAGCGTGTAATACCGCCCCCGAACGCAATAATTCCGTCGGAACCGCCACCTCTGATGGTTGCGCAAAATTTTCCAGTTGAGAAAGCAACTTAATGGGATCTAAAAACCCCTGCCTGCGCGCGATATCTTTTACTAAAAATCTCCACGGGAACCATTTCCACCACATAAAATAAACCCGCTCTTTCAACAAGGTCCTAAAAACCCACCATTTAAAGCAAACAATGGCAAATAAAGCTGTGCATATCGTTGCGATAACCCAAGCTGCCAAAACAGCCCCGGGCCGCATATTGATAATAGTTTGATTTATTAAAATATTGACCCCTAAGGCTAATGAATTAATTAGCGCATATCGGCCGATCTCAGAATACGATTGCTTGCCGAGTTTAAATACCCAGTATTTATAAAGCAGGTATCCGACAATGCCCGCGCACGTAAAAGAAATCCCTTTAGCTGCGCTAAATGGTAGAAATCGAAATAAAACATAATAAATACTAAAGTCTGTCACGTTGACAATAGTCCCAGAAATTAAAAGCCGGAATATCTGTTTTTTATGATTCATATTAGCTTTTAAAAGCGTATCCTTCCTGATCTAATGATCCCTTCGAATTTTTTTGCCGAGTCACGGACCTTCCTGCCTTGCGTCTTATAGTCCACCTCTATCAACCCGAATCGCGGGGCGAATCCATCTGCCCACTCATAATTATCCAATAACGACCAATAGAGATAACCGATCACAGGGACACCTTCCTTTATCGCCAGGGCGACGGCCGTAAGATGTTCTACGATAAATTCCGAACGCTGGGCATCATCATTTGTGCAGATGCCGTTCTCTGAAATTAAAATAGGCAGCTTATACTTTGAAAAGGCCTTAATAAGCGCGTGCAATCCTTGCGGAAAGATTTCCCAACCAAGAGAATTTTTCCTGACGCTGGGATTTTCCAGAACGTGTTCCTCGCCGAAAATATTAGCCGATAGGAATCCACGATTGCGGACATATTGCCTCATATAATAATTTAAACCTATAAAATCCAAGGTTCCTGTTTTCCTCCGGGTCAAGGCCTGGACAAATAAATGATTGATCATCCAATCTCTCAATCCAGCTGAAATCCGGTCCCACAAAGAGCGATCCGAGGAAGGCTCAAATATGAGCACTTGTTGAGCTATCCCGACCATAGGCTTTTTCCAGCCTTTTTGGGTATAAACTTCTTTGATCTTTCCATAGGCCAGGACATGGGCCTTGGCTAAATTTTGCGCAATTTTAAACGCTTTTATTGCCGACTTCTCTCCCGGCGGCCACTGTCCAACAATGTAACTTTTATACGTATAAACCGCCGGTTCATTCAGCGTGATCCAATAATGGACATCATTGCCCAGGGCTTCTGTAGCTTTATGGACGTACTGAGCGAAAAATTCCGGACTTTTATCCGAAAGCCATCCTCCCTGGCCGGCCAACCACAAGGGGATCGTAAAATGGTTCAATGTTACAATTGGTTCTATTCCCTTGGATCTCAGCGAAAGGACCATATCGCGATAATGATCAAGGGCCGAATTGTCAAATTGGCCGGGCGATGGTTCGATGCGGCTCCATTCAAGGGAAAAACGATAAGCTGTAAGCCCTAAAGTTTGGGCGAGCTTAAAATCTTCTTCAAAACGATTCCATTCATCACAGGCCAGGCCGGAACGCATCTCTAAGGGAATACGCTGTTCCCACTGCCACCAATCGTTATTGGTATTATTACCTTCAACCTGATGAGAAGAAGTGGCTGCCCCCCACAAAAAATCTTTTGGGAACGTGAATTCCATTTTTTATCTTCTGTTACAATTTATCTACCGATATTTTCTATATGTTTCCCCGTATCCTGAACATCTTTTCCTACGCCCCTGGCCGCGTTACATCCTACGGTTGAGATCATTAAAAACATAACTGCGAGCGCTAATAAAATAAATCTTTTCATATCATCCCCCTTTGTTTTGATTATGTCCGGCTTTTTAAAAGTTCTTGGCGATTATGGTTTCCGGCCGCTGATGAGACTCAAAAGAATAACAATAACGGCAATAACGAGCAGGATGTGAATAAACCCGCCCATNNCCCTAACAGCCAAAGCACAATAAGAACAACTGCGATCGTGTATAACATACCCAGCCTCCTTTTTTAGTAGCCTTGCCTTCTCGGCGGCGCGACAACAACATAACCACCCTGAGGTATTGGCCGATAGTAGTGTGAGTTATCATAATAATACTGTGTATTTTGAATGACAACAGTTTGATGCTGTGGCGGCAGAGCTTCAGCTATAGCTCCGATAACGATATCGGCAACAGAGACTTCATTTCCTCTCTGATCATGCTTATACCACCTGCCATCGCGGTAGTAATGCCTTTCTCCCCCGTTGTAATTTCTGTTATCGCCCCTGTTATCTCCCCTATTATTTCCCCTGTTATTTCCTCTGTCCCTGTAATCGTTTCCCATCGCAAATGCATCTGAACAAAACAATAATATCCCCAAAAGCAGAACTAATCCTACCCTCAACCTTACGATATGTTTCAACATGACTACCCTCCTTTTTTTCTTATGCCTATCTTTCGATCTTACTAACCTTCGCGCCGTTAAGACTAAGGTCATACATTAGCCCTTTTTCGCCAAAGACGAAGGCTACGATCGGCTTATTGGAGATCTGGCTGCTGATCTGGGTGCCGGCTCCGAGCGCTATAACAGCTACGGACGCGTCAGCGCCGATCTTCCAGCCCATGCTATCCCTGAAATTTTTCAAAGCCTCATCGGTCATGAACGCGATTATAACGCTCTTCTTCTGTCCGCCCAGCTGAAATCCTATCGACGCGGCTGCAGTGCTGTAATAATCCACCGTCTTGCCGTTCATCCTGAGTGCGCCTTCTCCGTATTCGCCGCCTATTCCCATACCTGCCTTAAACACTCCCGGGAAAACGAGAAGCCCCTTCGACTTATCTATGACGTCGCCGCCTCCTTTTATATCCCTAAGGGTTTTGAGAGATATATCCACGCCTCTATCTATATCCGTTGCGCTTACAGCATACGAATTTACCTCAAAACAAAACATTACCGCAAAAGCCATGCATAAAAGGGAGATCGCTCCTCTTACTATATGCATTGTTTTCATACCCACCTCCATTTGGTTAGTTTAACTGCCTATTTTATTTTACCATTATTTCAATAAATGTAAATTACATGAATGCGCTTTCTTCTGACTTTTTTCCACTTAAAATAAAAAGCCTATGATCGCATATATTGATCATAGGCTTTAACGTCTTTCGTCATAAGTGCCATTTTTCTTTGATTTTAATTATCTAAATTGCATATAGTAGACATACCTTATCGGACCCAGCCGCTTCGATGCCTCTTACCTACCACTATCAGCATAGCGATGATGCCAAAAATAATAGCGGCCTGACTAAGAGTAAGAAAGGCCTCTATCGCGGCGTCGTTACTTACCATAATAGCGCTGATCCCCAGAGAAAATGTAACAAAATAGATGAAGATGACCGAGCCGGCAGGCCGGAAGCCGAGGTCGATAAGAGAATGGTGGAAATGATCTGTGCCGCTGTACTTCAACCATTCTATAAAACTTTTGACCTTCCCTTCCTTTATCCTTATTATGGTGGTGAATATCATGTCGAAGATCGGCACGCCCAGTATCAAGATCGGGATCGATAATTTTACCACGTTATCCGACGCCCAGTTGCCCACTATGCCTATTCCTGCGAGCATAAAACCCAGAAAGGTGCTGCCTGCCTCGCCCAGAAAGATCTTTTTTTTGAAATTATAAGGTAAAAATGCGAGGCACGAACCGATCAGGCTTATAGCCAACAGGCTGAGAGGATACTGGCCGGTCATATAAAGTATGACCGAAAAACAGAGGACATTTATGGTCGCTGATCCGGCCGCGAGCCCATCCAGGCCGTCTAAATAATTGAACGCGTTAGTAACGCCTACGAACCAGACAACCGTTATCAACACCTCGGATATGTCTTTAAGATAACCGTTCGGCACGAAACTCACGCGCAGGCCCATTAATATGACGGCCAGGGAGATCAATACCTGCCAGAGTATCCGAGTCCTTGCGGACAATCCCACCAGGTCGTTTACGAGGCCGAGGATGAATATGAGCGTGGCGCCCATCAACAATGGGAAGAACGCAAAGATATCGCGCGCATTTACCATCGAAGCGCCGATAATTCCCGCGTATATTGCCACTCCGCCTAGAAGGGGCGTTGCCGCCTGATGTATCTTCCTTCCTCCGGGAAGATCGAGGATATTGAACCGGAAAGCTAGGCTTCTAAGCACCGGCACCGCCAGGCAGGTAATAAGAAAGGATATCGCAAAAGTCAGCGTAGATCTCATATATTTTATATGCGTCTCAATACACGAAGGGCCTTGAATCCTTCCGCGAACTTGACCCTCCCCTGATAACCCCGGAAGTTAGCGCACGACCGCACGCTTTCCAGTATGCTGAGATTTTCGACCCTGGTTTTATTGACTTGGGAGGCATGTAAGCTGACCAGCTCTATCTTTTTTTCCAGCATATCCATGATATCGACAAAGATATCCGGCTCGAAATGCTGAGTGGTGGGGACTTCGTAAAATATGACTTCCTTTACATAACGCGTCGCGGATACCCCGGCCAGCGCGGCTGCCCGGTGGTCCTGGTGCACGTCGTCAAAATAGTTCAAAAATACAATATCCGGAGTTACCTTGCGCACAACCTCTTCGATCTTCAGGATCGTCACGTGGTTGTCCACAAGCTCCGTATCGTTGAATCCGCCCCAGAATATCTCCTTCGCTCCCAGAAAACCGGCCGCGTCTTCCTGCTCCTTTAGCCGCATAGCAGGATCTCCGCCGACGCCGCCTTTCGTAAGCACCATAAGGAATATTGAATGACCTTTGCCGCTGTATTTTAACAGGGTCCCGCCGCATCCAAATTCGATATCGTCCGGGTGCGACCCTATGGCCAATATGTTCATGTTATATATTATAGCCGAATTCCTAACAGAAACAAGCGAATTTTATTTTTTTAAACAATTCTCGCGCGATTATTTTGCTCTGCTCCATGCCGAGTCGGGATCATAGTTTGTCATCGCCTTGGCCGCCTCATCCGTACCGGCGCCGAGATCATTCTCGTAGACGATGCCGTTCTGATTAACGATAAATGTCATCACGCCCGAAACCCCGTATTGCGCAGGCCACGCTACCAGCGCGAATCCAGCGACCATATTGCCGTTGATCACGTATGAGTACGCTCCGCCGGGAGCGTCAGGGCCCTGGCCCGGCAGTATCTTATAGAGATAACCGTGGTACGGCGCAGGAGTAATGGGGCAGACCGCGCCGGATGTATATCCTTCGCCGGCAGCCGCGGCAACGAGCGGGTCGAGCGGGCTGGGCACCTCTGTTTCCGGAGCTTCCCAGTACAGGCCGTCGCGCTTGCCAGGGTTGCTGCAAAATCTCTGGGCATACTGCATGATCCCGTCCAGGTCGCGATCAACGCTGGAATATTCCCTCTGCGCCTGCACGTAATTCTGGCAGACCTTGATGGCGATCAACTCATTGCGGCCGATCCTTCGCTTCAAAAGCTCCTGGCGGCCTGCCGAAGTGTCGAATACCCACCCTGCGTCTTTTTTAACCAGAGGGATAGCCATCGGGTAATTATCATTACCTATAATAACCGATACCCGATCCTTGTCCGCGACAAACTTTACTTTCTCCTGATATCCCTTGATGAATTTGGCATGATTGTTCTTGTCTGCCACCTCGTCTCCCGAATAGACCACATCCTTGCTATCAGGCCCAAGGATAGTCATGATCTTCTGTGTATCGTCGGCCTGGAGGGCATCGACAAAGGCCTTCATTGCCTCTTCCGGCGATTGGAACACGGTTTGCGTCCCGGCAGTTTGCTCTGCAAAGAGCGGCCGAGATAACACCCCGATACATAAGACAAGCGCGATAACTGCCAGCGCATTAAAAAAAACACGCTTTCCATTTTCGAGATTAATCGATGCAACCATATCGTACCTCCTGGTAATTAAATTTGTATTTCGCATCATTGGCGCTTTTCTTTGCCGTCAGATTTGGTCGCCGCCTTTTCGGCTGGCTTAGCGCCGCCACGAGAGCCCCCGCCTACTTGCGAGACTTCAGGCCTACTACCTTTTGAGACCGCGCTCGATCCCTGGCTGGCCCCGTTTGCTTTTGAAACTCCGGCGCTGCGGGAATTCTGAAGGCTTACCTGCCCGCGAAAGCTTGCCGCGCGCGCGTTTCCACCATTACCGACGTCACTAAAGACATTGATATTTTCTGTGGGCCTGACAGCTGCTGTCACAGAGGGAGCTGCGGCCGGGCGAGAAACCTTCGCGCCGCCTTTCAATGCAGCCTTTGAAGCCTGTGGCCTTTTGGCGCTAACGCCCGCAACGCCAACCGTAGGAACCGAAGACCGTGCCTGGACTTGCTGAGTTCCCCGGGATACCGGAACGCCTGGCCGGGCCGCCGTCAAGCCCAAGGCCTGCTGTACTCTGGAGGGCTGGGCTTTCGCATCATTCCTGTATCCTGCTGCCTTGCGAAAACGCGTGTCATACGCAACGGTTGTCCCCCCGGCTGAACTGATCTGAAACCGCTGGGGGTTCGCGTAACTGCGATTTACAAAAGTATTATAGTTTCCAACCCGAACATTCGAGCGATGATGCTGCCAGTCAAAATCCCAGCCACCCCATCCCATTTCGGCACCCACAAGTATCCCTGCCAGAAAAGAAAGGGTCGAGGAGGGTGAATAGCCGGGGTAGTAATAGCGATACGGCGGATAGTCCGGATACCGCCAGGTACCGTATACGACCTCCGAGTCGTAGACAGGCACATAGACCATCTGGGGATTCGCGGGTTCTATGAAGATCATTTGAGTCTGCGGGTCGAACCTGACAACCACTTCTCTCGTCGTCATAAGCCTCCCCTGTTGATAGGCCATCTGCCGCAGGCGCTGGATCGAATCCATCACATCGCGTTGCTCGTCCAGAAAAGCGTCTCCGAGTTTTGCGGTCCAATCCAAATGCTGAGCCATCATAGCCAAGACATCCGGGAACTGGAGCATAGCCTTAACGCTCGGCGACCAATCCGTATCTCTGGCTATATCGATCAAAGTCTGAATGCTTACTCTCGGGTTATCCTTTATGAACCTGTCGGCGTCTACGATACCCTGCGGGTATGTTGCTGAGGCGAGGACCTGGGCGAGAAGCGCGTCGGGATAGAGGGCGATCGGAGCCAACATCTGGTCCAGTTCTTCGGGCCTGAAGGCCTGATCGGCAGGGGTCCACTGCTCAATACTAACGGCTTGCTGCGCCATTGCCGGGAACGGGCAGGCAAACAGCAAGACAAGCACCAAAGCGCTTATGCATTTACACATATTCGTCTTTTTCATATTCATATCTCCTTTTTTCTACCAGTCTCTTTATCTGCCCAAAAGGCTGTACATTAAAATACAAAATACGATCAAGGTAATGATCACATACAAGTTGTCGCGTTTACGCGCGAACTCGAAAATCGATAATGCTACCCGTGCTATCGGAGTTGCGATCAACAGCAATAGCCCCAGCTGAATAAGCCCGCGCCCATGAAACGAAAAAACATTTCCGCATATTCCCCGGATATTACATAATGAAGTTGGCTCGTGCTGAAAAATCCGGTAATTTGCCGTCGCAAATCCGTAATGCAATAAATAAATTATGCCGCCTGAAGATACCGCTGCTGCAGCGATAATAACGCCGGCCCTCAGTAAATTACCGATGACCATTTCCATCTCGCGATCCGGCAACCGTTGCCCGGTATTTTTCATTTCAAAAGCCCGCCTTTCAATCCGGAATAGATCATCTCCAGGGCCAATATGAATATAACTATACCGAAGATCAAACGCAATTTTTTAGTCTCCGCGCCAAAAAGGTGGCGGGCCCCTAAAGATGAGCCGAGTAAAACGCCAAGCATGACCGGCATAGCCAGGCCCGGGTCTATATATCCTTTATTAAGGTAAATGCCTGCGCTTGCCGCAGCCGTAACCCCTATCATAAAATTGCTCGTTGCTGTAGAGACTTTAAACGGAAGGCGCATTGCCCTATCCATAGCCAGGACTTTTACAGCGCCTGAGCCGATGCCAAGTAACCCAGAGGTAATGCCGGCAATGAACATCAGGCCAAACCCAAAAGGAACAGAACAAACATTATATGGTCTGAGTCCCTCAGGAGTCGGGTAAGCGCCGTTCATCTTTAAAATAGCGGCTAATCGGTCCGGCTTATCCAGGCACACATTGTCACTCCTCGGCCGGCTCGATATATACGCGGAATGCACAAGCACAAGGCCAAAAATAACGGCTATTATTGGTGTAGACAGCCGCAACGCCAGAAATGCGCCGGCAAGAGCGCCGACAGTAGTGGCGATCTCGAGGAACATCCCGATACGAATGTTGCTAAAGCCCTCTTTAACATATGCCGCGGCAGCCCCCGAAGAAGTAGCTATCACTGAAATAAGCGAGGCGCCTATTGCGTATCGAATATCCACCCCAAAAACTAAAGTAAGCAGCGGAATGATAACGATACCGCCGCCGAGGCCGGTAAGCGAGCCTAAGAATCCGGCAATGATGGATCCAAGCCAGATCAATATAGTGAACAGCAATATATTCATAGTTTATATTTTAGCATATTTTATAAATATTTGCTTACAAACAAAAAGCCCATGACCGAGAAAGTAAGATATAGAAAAATATAGTTGAAGAGAATAATTATTTATGGTTAAATCTATATGAAAGCATACGGTGAAAAATGAGCTACAAAAATATAATAACATTAATCACTTCTCTCATCATTATCCTCTCTGCGTTGTTGCTATATAATCTGAACAGACATGCGGGCATTACTATACGGGACGCAAAGATCGTTACCGGCGTAGACAAACAAATGATGCCTCTCAAAGTAACGAATTTCTTTCCTAAAAATAGTTCGAAGGTATCCGCCTGGATAAGTTGGCGAAACGCCAAGATCAACACGCAGATCTTGGTTAAGTGGTATTATGTGACCGATGACGTGCCTATATACGATTATGTCCTTAATATTCCAAAAAGAGAAGGGATCGCCAACGTCGTCCTCTCTATGCCGGAAGGTAAAACCTTGCCTACGGGTTCATATAAAGTCACGATCTTATTAGAAAAAAAACAGCTCACAAAGCCCCTCGTATTTGAAATAGAGTAAAACCCGGCCATCCAGATCTATCCTATCGAATTTGCGAGAATACTTTTATATTACTGAAGGCATCCGGAGTAATTATCCCGGATGTGTTGGAAGTAATTAACGCGCCTATAAAATACATGAAAGCGGGAGAGTTGGAATAGCTCGTTATATTTCTAAAAGTCTGGGGCGTGGACAGTTTTAAAACTGTTGAGGTAACAGTGACTTCTTTAAATAACAACTTTGCCGATAACGCAGGCGTCATGCTTGGCTGCGGAGCCGGTATCATAGGTAACGGCATAGGAGCAACAACCGCCGGCATTGGCACAGGCCCGACAGGAGTCGCTGCCTCGATGCTGATCGGAGAGGCAATTACCGAAGGCACCATGAAAGGTTGCGACATTGCCAGACCTCGGTACAAAACGCTCTCTGCTGTTTCCAGGGAATTGCGGAAGCTCTGCTGGCCGGCATACGACACCAGACTGCCATTCGCGAATACAAATCCCGGTATAGGCTCTTGATAAGAATAATTACCGGTGCCGCCAATAGCGATCGACGTCATATTCTGCATCCCGCCGGCGTGTATAGATAAAGTACCTGTCACGGAAGTGTTAATGGGGTCAGCGGTAGTTCCTATATAGCCGCCTGCCGAAAGCGTCGGACTCGTCCCCTGTATCGTTCCGCCGGAAGCTGTAATGAGATTTCCATTTATCGTGATAGCCGATGCCGCGGCACTGATGGCGCCGTTTAGTGTAAAATCGCTTTTTACAGTAAGAGCGTTGCCGTTTGTGGTCAACGTAGCGCCGCTATTTATAGTAAGGCTGCCGACCGTTGTGGTATTCGATAAGACAGGCTGATTGTTAGTTGGCACAATGGTCACAGCTGTTATATCTGACGGCATAAATCCGCCGGACCAGTTCGCGGGATTATTCCACTCTGTTGAAACGGCGCCTGTCCATGTAGGATTTGTAACCGGGCCGTTTGGCGTGATATTAGCAGTAGTTGTCGGCGTACCTACTAGAGAAAGGATATAATTGCCGGCATCCGCTCCGCCAAAAGACGAGGCCGCCGTCAAGCTTACTGTCTTATTGTTGCCCACTTCCTTGCTATCAAATGCTAAAACAGGCGTCAGCGTAACTGCATCTATGCCTATAATTCCGTTAAGGATAAGGTTGTCGGTCTTAATAGTAGCGGCGGTTGTGTCATCATATACTTTATCGTTGGCTGTAAATGATCCGCCAACGGTCAATTGCTTGGCGGTGATGTCAGCCGATGCCGTAGGAGCGCCGCTAAATGAGATCTTGTAATTTCCCGCATCAGCACCTGCGAGGGTCGAGCCGGTCAAGTCCACGGTCTTGCCTAAGCCTGCGTTCTTATTGGCGAACGAGGCAACGGCGTTTAAGTCCACGACGTCGGCGCCGATCGTACCATGAAGAGCGAGGGTAGCCGTAAGTATAGTGGCGTTAGCATTGCCATCATATACTTTATTATCAGCGGTAAAGGAACCACTGATAGTCAAATCTTTGGCTGTGATCTCTCCGGTCGAGTCAGTAACATAGGTATATGAGTAG
>PLNN01000015.1 GCA_003142795.1 Candidatus Omnitrophota bacterium | reverse complement strand
GCCCTGTCCGGCGTATTCTTTACCAATAAGACGACCTGCGGCTTCCTGCCGATCTGATAGAGCTCTTCCATCTGCAGCCACTCATCCTCCGCAAGCCTGGCAGGTTTTGTGGGCATCCGGCCCTGTGTAACTTCTGTCTTTTGCCCGGAGCCCACTATGACAGACTGTTTTCTCGAAAATATCTTATCTGGGCTGCTATAGCCTTCAACCACGACCTTGCCCTGCAACACCCCCACTTCTGTCCGCAATTCTTCGCCGGACGCCTCAACCCTGAATTTGGTGCCGAGCGCGATCGCCCTTGCTGATCCCGTGTCCATTATAAATCTGGAGCCCTTGAAGCCGCTCTCGACGCTTACGAGGGCACAACCGTCAAGGAGCTGGAACCGCGCGACACCTTTTCCGTAACGGGGGGTCAGTTTCGCGACCTTGAGCCTCGATGAGCCTTTTATTCGTATCGCGTACTTATTATCAAGGCTGATATCGGCCTGCTCCCCTTCCCGTGTAATGATCGTTTCGCCGGTCCGTAATGACTGGGCGAGCTTTATCTGCCGGGGCACGCTTTCGCCCGGCCTCTGGACCATAATTAAACCGACCTGGCCGGTCATGATGGGGCAGGACGGCCGGGAATAGTATAAGCCTGCTGAGATCAGCAGTAGTGCCATGACCGCCACTCTTGCCAGGACAAGCCTTTTGGGCAACAGGAGACCGCGCAGCTCATAAGCGCCTTCACGTAACATGCGCAATGCCCTGTCGAATGCCGTTTCTTCAAGGCGTTTTGCCGCAGCTTCAGACAGCTTTCTTTTAAACTCGGCGTCAAAAGCCGGCGAGGGCTCCAACGGCTTTAAGTTGGCAAGGATCATGTCTAATCTATCGATATTTATATTCATATATTTTTACCGTTATGGTTCATTTTCCAATAAACGAAGCTTTTCGATGAAAAGCTCCTTCGCTTTTTTTAACTTCAGTGAAACATTGGCCATGCTGCAACCCAATATCGCGGCAACATCCTTGTGAGGCAGGTCCT
This sequence comes from Candidatus Omnitrophota bacterium, assembly GCA_003142795.1. Classification (GTDB taxonomy): domain Bacteria; phylum Omnitrophota; class Gorgyraeia; order 2-01-FULL-45-10; family 2-01-FULL-45-10; genus FEN-1320. The sequence goes on along the minus strand of PLNN01000015.1, from coordinate 2,659 downwards.
GGACGCTGCATAATATTATGATCTCCCTGTACTCCGCGGGGAGCGAATCGATTATCTTCTGCGCTTCCGCCTCAAATTCATTATCCGCGGCTATTGCGTCCGGCCCTATATTGGTATCCGCGATCACATCCTTCAGCCTTATCGTCTCATCCTCGCCCGCAATAGGCGCTTCAAGTGAAATATCCCGAAAATACTTTTTATCTCTCAAAGAATTTTTGGCCAGGTTTCTTGCTATCGTATATATCCATGTCGCAAATTTCTTACCCGGGTCATAAATATGAAGGCTGGCGTAGGCCCTCATAAAGACCTCCTGGGTCACTTCTTCGGCAGTCTGGGCGTTCCCTATTAAACGATAGACAAAGTTCAAGAGAGCCTTCTTATACCTGTGAAAAAGCTCTTCGAAGGCGGCTGCATCACCGTCTTTGGCCGATCTTGCCAATATTTCGTCGGCTAAACGTTCGCCGGTTCCGTCTGGCATTTATCCGTTCCCATTATTAAATACACGAAAAAAAGCATATTTTTACTGAATTGTGATTATAACAGATATCCTGGGGTTAAACAACAAGAGACTGGCGGGTTATTTTTTACCGTTTTGGAGGTTGATCAATACGTCCATCTTGTCTTTCTTTACATTCATATAGACGGCTATGCGCGAGGCTATAAGATTATCTATCATGTCATTTATATACTTTTGCGCCTTTTTGACCTTATCGTCGTATATCTCCTCGGCCTGTGTAACGAATTTCCCGCGTAAGGTACGTTCCGCGGCCAATAATTCGCTGTATTCTTTGGTTGGGGCTTTCTTCTGCGCCTGCCGGTTTATCTCTTCGACAGCATCATCTACCCGGCGCCTTCTCTCTAATTCCGATACGCCATCCGCATTTCCCGGAATAGCGCCCATCTTAACTAACTCTTTTTCCATTTTAAGATAATACTCTTTTGTCATATCTACATATTCTTTCGCAGCAGACGACTTTAGCATTGCGGCTTTCGAGATGGCGCCCTCTACATCTTTAATATCGAATTTTATCGGCTTTTTGGCAATATCCTCGATGGTGGCATCGCCCTTCAGATGATATACTGCTATCGGTTTTGCAGGTTCGCCTTTGACCGCAGGGGCAGGTTTTGTGGTATCAGGTTTGCCGTTTGTCCTTCCCGGCTCGATGGCATGGGCCGAATTGTCATAGACTTCCACGATAAGCCCGACGGGCTGATCCTGATCAGGGCCGGATGATTTTTCGCCCTCTTTTATCACGACAGTGACATCACCCGCGGATATGGAGCACTCTGTGATCTTACCATCGCTTCCAAAATCGTATTTATAATTAGCGGTCGTCCCATCATCGTATTTGACACTGCTTATAGTCCCGTCTTTGTTATATTGGACGCCGTCGATCTCATGAGTAAAAACTTCTATGCCATTCTTCTTCTCCACCTCGCCGATCACGGCATCCTGCCGGTCAGCAAGCTGGCCGGAAAGAAGTATGTGAGGCGAGCCATGGCCGGCTTCGGACGGCTTGTCGACGATAGACGTACCGTCGCCCGCCCATGAATTAAAGGACAGGAAAATTACCGGGATCGCGATAAGAGAGATGATCTTCAATGTCTTCATTGCTTCACCTGTTTTTACTTTATTAATCTCTTTAATAACAAGATAAAAAAAATAGCTTTCCCCTTACAGCTATCTTTCTATATCCTGCTAATAAAGTATACACTATATTTCGGCAGTAATAACAATAAAAAAATAACTTTTTTATGTCTAACCGCCTTGATCCGACCACGATATGTGTGCACTGGGTTTGGCACACTTTTTTAAAAAATATTACGGGCCCTTATTAGTACCCTTTTGTATAGAAAAAAAGCAGCACTATGCCGACTACGGCACTGATAATACCGATAAATTTGCGCGTCTTAAACAGTCCTTCGTCCAGGTCCACCTTCTTGTTCAGCGCATTCTCAAGTTTATCCGTAGGAACGACCCATATATTCATTATCTTACTTAACTGCATAAATGCCTTGGGCCATATCAAAAGGAATAACGCTATCACAATGTTGAGTATAGCCAAACCCAAAATTATATACTTATGAACTACTGAAGCCGATAATAGTAAGTCCATGCTGCCTCCTTTTGTTAAACCGGTTATTGCGGCTTTATAAAGATCTTCGCGAATTTTTTACCGACACGTACTTGATAAACTTTACCGGGAGTAAGCGCCAGATTAATATCCTTTACCTTGGAACCGTCGACTTCCACGGCGCCCTCCTGTATCTTGCGCTTTGCTTCCGACCTGCTCGCCAAAAGCCTCGCGCCATCGACAAGAGCCGTCAGGAGATCGGATCTGGCGCCCAAAGAAATTTCCTGCAACACGATATCCTGCGGGAAACCTTTGTCTTTGAACGCCCTGTCGAATTCCTCTGCCTGCTTATCCGCCTCTGCACTTGAAGTATACTGCATAACTATGATTTTGGCAAGGTTGACCTTAGCCTGTTTTGGATGCAGCGTTCCTGCCGCGACGTCGGACCTGATCTTAGCGAAGTCCTCATCGGTCAGAAGTTCGTAATATTTATACATGAGATCGTCAGAGATCGACATGAGCTTGCCAAACATATCTTTGGCATTCTCGTTTATGCCGATGTAATTGCCGAGCGACTTCGACAT
>PLNN01000050.1 GCA_003142795.1 Candidatus Omnitrophota bacterium | reverse complement strand
AACTCCTTCTTGCATGCATCCACGCTTCCGAAAGAAGCTTCGATCTTTTGTTTTAATGCTGCAGGCGGTTCACCGCCGCCATTCGGAGTCAAGCTGTTCCAGTAAAACATATGGTTCCACGCTTGCGACGCATTATTGAATATCGCGGCCTTATCAGCTTTACCGGCTGTCTCTATGATGATTTTCTCAAGCGGCATACCTGCAAACTCCGTTCCTGCTATCGCCTTGTTAAGGTTATCGACATATGCTTTGTGGTGCTTGCCATAATGGAAGCTGATCGTTTTCGCTGAGATTATGGGCTCCAGCGCATCTTGCGCGTATGGTAAAGGCGGTAAAACATAAGCTGTCGCACTTTCGATCTTATCATTAGTCTTCATTGTTCCTCCGCTGTTAGCATTACCTTCACCATTTACACTATCCCCCATTTCTGCAAATGCCAATCCGGAAAGCGAGATGATTATCGCAGACACAGATATGCCTATAATTACATTTCTCAAATACTTCATTTAGTCCTCTTTGATCTGTGCTCGCTCTTTTGAACTGTTATTGCTTAGCCTGACCTTTTACAGCCTTTTCAGCCCTCAGCCAATACTGCATATCACAGCCTTGTTTGCGTCCTTCTTTTTCCCATAACTCATAAGCTTTTTTCTTAATGCACTCCGCCATGTCTTTCGTGTAACAATTGTGTTCGCCCATAAGCACCCCTTTTTTTCTAATGATGACAAATTACTTCACTTAATATTTACCCCGTTGATGTGACCTAATACGCCGAATGCTTGCAGCAGCCAGATGGCGACAACAATGATCACTACGACGTTCAGGATCGATTTGATGCTGCCGGCCATTGGTATGTAAGTATTGATCAACCACAGGACCACTCCAACAATAACCAAAGTCACAACGACTGAGATTAATGACATTTATCTACCCTCCTTTACGGTTTGTGACGATTAAAACTATTGCTTTATTTATCGACATTATTTTCATACCCACATCCTTGTTATTGTTATACGTTATTGCGTTACAGTTGTACTTACTGTCGTAGTTGTTTTGGTTGTACTCGCAGTCTCCGATCCCGGCGTAAGCAACGTGATGGATTGCGCGTGCCGCTTTCCATCACTCACCATGAATTTGACATTCACTATGTCTCCGGGGTTTAGCGCTAACTGTACCGGTTCAATACTCGGAGCTCTCATGACAAGAATGTCTTTTGGTTCAAAGACGAAAAAGAACAGATTGTTTTCCTCTGTTCCGTTTGGTAACGATTTCTGCTCGATCATGAGCGTTCCGGCTTGAATATCTATAGCTTCAAGCTCACCAGTCGCTTCCTGCATGGCAGATGCCGGCGTAGGCTCGACTATGATCTTTCGCGTGCTTGTTGTCGTCGTTGTCGTTGTGGTTGTGCTCGTAGTTTCTGGAGCAGCTTGAATCAGCGTAATAGAACGCGCATGCCGTTGTCCTTCGCTCACCACGAATTCAATCTTTACTATATCACCAGGCCTTAGATCCAATTGTACGGGATCCATACCAGGCGCTTTCATGACGACAATATCCTTTGGCTCAAAGACGAAATAGATGAAATTTCTTTTTTCTTCTTCGCTGGTTAATGATTTCTGAGAAATAATTATCGTTCCGACCTGAAGATCTATAGCCTCAAGCTCACCAGTTGCCTCTTGTAATACAGGCTCCGGTATAGGGTAAGCAATGATCGTTCGGATCATTATTTCTTCAGCGCTGCCGCTAGGACTATCGATCAATTCAAGGATGACATGTTGACCTGCCCTTAAGTCCTTAATGACGAGAAACGTTGTGTCCGTTGGATCATGCACGAGTGTTTTTTGTAGATTGATCCTATACTCTGTTATGCCTCTTGTGTCTTGTCCTGCATCGCTATTAAGCTGCAGCCTACCCAGTTTAACATCGATCCATGCAATATTACCGGAAACGCGGCGTATCTTGGTATTGGAATCCACTTTCTGAGCGGCATATATCTGTACCGACCCGCCAAGTATCAAAACGCTCAAAAGTCCTACCACAATTGCCTTAAATTTCCACATATGCTTTTTCCTTTCTATTTTTGCCATATTACCTCTATTAAGGTTTCCGGCGACTAAAATTATTTCCGGCCTCCTATGAGACCCAAAATAATAACGATAACGGCAATAACGAGCAGAATGTGGATAAACCCGCCCATTGTGTATGACGAAACCAACCCCAACAACCAAAGCACAATCAGAACAATTGCAACTGTGTACAACATATACGGCCTCCTTTTCTATATCGAGATTATTATCTCTTTAATAATTATAAAGGAATGTGCGTAAATTGTTAATTGGCTGAATCTGCTTTTATTTGACTTTTTTCCACCTATGGTAAACTCTATTAATAGTAGTATTATGGAGTTATTCAAAAATAGAATCAATTGTACTTGGATATAATTGACATGGCGTTTAAATAAGGTTAAAATAAAGCTATGGAAAAGAAAATAAGAAATATTCACATCATTATCAATCCCGTCGCAGGAATCGGAGAATCTATTTTACCTATTATCAATGCATCTATGAAAGAGGCTGACATTAAGTGGGAGGCATCGATTACCCATAGAGGGGGCGATGCGGTCCAGTATGCAAAAGCTGCCGTAAAAGATGGAGTCGATGCCCTGGCTGTTTACGGCGGCGACGGCACGCTCAGGGAAGCGATCAGCGGCCTGATCGGATCGGAGATCCCTCTGGTTATCTTACCTGGCGGATCGGCGAATGTCATGGCCACTGAACTTGGGCTTCCCACCGACCTTAAAGAAGCCTGTAAACTCTTAAGCCACGGCTCGCTAAAGACGAAAACCATTGATGTAGGACAGTTCGATAAGCATTATTTCATTATAGGAATAAGCCTTGGTTTTGAAGCGGATGTCGTCAAGGGCGCGGATCGCAAAACTAAAAATAAGCTTGGCATCTTTGCCTATCTTTTTTCAGCTATTGCGGCATTAAAGAAAACTAAAAAGTGCGTCTACCATCTGAAAATAGACGGACAAGAGCACGAAGTTCAAGGCTTCATGTGCTTGATTACAAATACAGGAAATCTCGGGTTTAGCAACATATCCTTCGATAAGCATATAGATGTCAGTGATGGGTTATTGGATGTTGTTGTCGTGCGAAAAGCGAATCTCAGTCTGTTTAAGCTTGTGATTATCACCTTGATCAAACGGGAACGTCCGGACAATTTGGAATTAGTGGAGCACTGGCAAGGCAAGGATATCAGTATTTCCTCAAGCCCAAAACAATCGGTTCAATGTGATGGAGAGGTATTAGAAAAAATACCTCTCCATATCAAAATCATTCCAGGAGCGATCAAGGTTTTAGTTCCTAAAAGAATGGACAAAGCAATTGAATAAACGTCAGGTAACTTTCTATGCCTTAGTCACGGTTAGTATTATCGGATTGACTTTTTTTGTCCTGATGAATCCAGTATCCAACTTTGATATCAGTGTAACCCATGAAATTCAGGAAATCAGGATTGGACATTTGACAACCGTGATGGAATTTATCAGCCTTTTTGGCGATCCTGCAATTGCGTTTTTTTCAATCATCATTGCGTCATTGTTTTTCTTTCGCTATCATCACAAACGAGAAGCTTACTTTACGATTGCAGTCATTCTCCCCGATCTATTAAATATTTTGACTAAAATATTAATCCATCGTCCCCGACCAACGCTGGAAAATGCCAAGGTAGTATTTAAGTTTGCTCAAACCGCTTTTCCCAGCGGGCATGTGGTTCATTATGTTGTATTTTTCGGTTTTCTCTTAACCGTGATGATCGTCAATAAAAAGATCCCTTCGTTTTGGAGACTTTTTATTGGTATTTCTTCTATCTTCTTAATCCTACCTGTTCCAATCTCACGGATTTATCTTGGCGCCCATTGGGCCACGGATGTGCTGGGAGGATACGCATTTGGATTTATATATCTGGAGATCGTTCTTAGATTTTACTTACGGAGAATAGGTACTAAACACTCTGACTTCTTTGCAAATAAAACTTAGCGATGCCATACAGGTGAATAATGCTATGATTGAACAGTTAAACCGTTTTTAGAAAGAGGCCAAAAGTGCTGCTCATTATCACAGTGACATTATTTAAATTGCTTCTTACGTTTCTAATCGCTTACTTGTCCGGACTGCTGGTAAAATACAAACATGTCAAAGTTAATTACACAAGGAAGATAGATCATCTCTGTCTTTTCTTTATTCCGGCATTAATGGATTATCTTTTCTTGCATAATACCGTCATCCCTACGTCGCTTATGATCATCAACCGCGGCTTGTTTGTATTATCTACTTTTATTATTTTTATTAAACCTGTTCGCAGTAGGATATCAATAATAGCAACGGCATTCAGCTCATTCGACAGGCCCGAAGATCGCCCTCATACGCTCTTATGGTATACTTCTCAGATCATTATAGGCTATTTTATATTGGTCCCGGTAATCTCGGTCTTTGATAAGTTTCACATGCTTAGCTTGTTAAGTATACCAATGCTGATAATTGTTTTCGGAGATGGGCTGGCTGAGCCAATAGGTATAAGATTCGGTAAGCATAAATATACGGCCTACTCCATATTTCCTATAAAAAAATACGTTCGCAGTTTAGAGGGAAGTTTAACGGTATTTATTGTCAGCATTATTATCATATTCATATTTGGGCACCCGTTCAATCATACCCAACTCTTAATCGCACTGGCAACCATACCGATCGCTATGACATTGGCCGAAGCATTTTCGCCTCACACATGGGATGACCCGCTCATGGTGATAATAGGTTCCGCTCTAATATTTCTCATCAAAAGATTCGTATAAAAAATGATGGGTATATCTCCCTAAGTCTTTGATACAGCGATAGATAAAAAGCCTATGACCGCTAACAACGATCATAGGCTTTAAACTCTCCCATTATATGGGGAGAGTGGCATTACTGGGGTCCCTCTAATATTAGCCGAGGAGGAACCTCTCTGTTTATATAGGTATGTATTATAGGGCTGAATGTAGCGATTATCAAGAAAATTTGCTACTTAGAGAGGTCCATTCCTCGCCAAAATGTCCGTTTTGTCCGGTCATTTTTGGCTTGAAATGACGTAACTCTTTACAGCACAAATTGATACAAAATGTCCGGCACCGACAGGTGGACAATTTAATGACAGCCGTGTTGTGCGCAGGCATTCTGTACGGTTATCTCCTCGAGACCGCCTTTTGTGAATTGGCTGACAATCTCTGCAACTGTTCCCGGTACAGCCCTATAAGCCTTAATGCCACCTTCGTTAAGTTTTTGAACCGCCCTACTACCCATTCCGCCAGTAACCACTGCATCTATTTTCTTGCCTATTAACGCGTTCATCGGCTGACACATGCCGTGCGAATGATGCTGATTAGCATTACTAATGATCTCAACGGAATCCTTCTCTATATCGACAATAGTAAAATATGGAGCGCTGCCGAAATGACCATACGCCATCGCGTTCTTACCTTCATTTGTTTCTGTTGGAATACATAGTTTCATCTTACATCTCCTTTTTTAGCTACAATAACAATCTGACAAGTATCTTTATATGACTTAACCTTCATTCCCGCATCCTTCAGGAATACCTCCGTTTCCTTTAACGACATTTTAGAGGGCTCATGGCTGTGGCCATCTAGCTTGTGCACTTTATCCATAATACGCTCACCTCTTTTATTTATATCCGCTATGATGAGCTTATTTTTAGTCACTCTTATCATCTCCTTTAAACANNAGCCTCTCTGCATTCATGATCTTAAGAGTTACCCATTTGTCACGTTTGATCGACTTAAGATGTATTTTTGCAACATCCTGGGCTTTTTTATCCAGATCGATTGAAATAAGCTTAAAGCCCTTACGTGCTAACGCTGTTGCCATATGCCCACGGCCTGTGCCAACCTCGAGCATACTGCCGCCTTTGACAAGCCTTGCCTTAGAGATGATGAATTTTCTGGCCTTTGGTATATCGTAGCCGTATTTCTTGAATAATTTTAATCGTTCCTCATCCCGCTTTATCACATCGTCCATCTAATCCACCTTTTCAACGGTTCCGCCTTCTATTTTTAACGCCTTGGCATTAAGCAAAACGTCCGCTATCTTTTTATGAGCTTTTTCTATAATACTGCCGAATGTCTGTCGAGAAATATTCATTTTTTTGGCTGCGTCTTCCTGATATAACCCATCAAAATCCGCAAGCCTAACCGCCTCTAGCTCGTCCAAGGTCAGGTTCACTTCTTCAAGCATATCCGCGGGAATCCCGCGAGGCTTAAAATAGTTTATGTCAGGCTTACATCTTATTCTTCTACAGCGGCAAGGTCTAGACATATACCTTTCTTTTAGTTATTGGCATATGCTAATAATATAGACCAAAAAATACCCGCTGTCAATAACAATTAGCGGGGAAGATCACTATAAAGAATTAATACACTCTTTTATCTTGGCTTCAATCTGATTTCTGACTTCTCTTGTTTGCTTAACCTTATCTTCCCAGGACCCTTTAAACTGTGAAGGATCGGCGAACCCCCAATGAAGCCTTTCACCTTTACCTGGAAAAACCGGACACGCGCCTGACTGGGATTCATCACAAACAGTAACCACATAATCGTATTGCTTACCCTGTTTGAAGAAATCAAACACGCTCTTGGTATTATTCTGTGAGATATCTATGCCGACTTCTTTCATGACCTCGACAACCATGGGGTTTAACTTGCCCGGCTCAAGCCCAGCACTTTCTACCTCAAATCTATCGCCCGCGAGCTGCTTTAAAAATGCTTCGGACATCTGCGAACGAGCCGAGTTATGCACACAGACAAATAAGACCTTCTTCTTATCCATTAAAATATCTCCGTTTAAAATAAAGTGAGACGTTAACCAGGCTTATGAGCACGGGCACTTCTACCAAAGGACCTATTACAGCCGCAAATGCAGCTCCCGAATTAATACCAAATACAGCAACCGCCACCGCAATTGCCAACTCAAAATTATTACTTGCCGCTGTAAATGAGAGCGTCGCTGTCTTGGCATATCCGGCATTGAATTTCTTCCCCATATAAAAAGAAATCAGAAACATTGCAACGAAATAGATTAATAACGGAATAGCTATTCTCACCACATCGAGCGGAATACGTACAATGTATTCGCCTTTTAAGGAAAACATAACAACGATTGTGAATAATAGCGCTATTAAAGTAATGGGGCTTATTCTATGGATGAATTTCTTCTCGTACCATTCTTTACCTTTCAGCCGAATCAGTGAGAACCGCGTAATTATACCCGCGAGGAACGGAATACCCAGATAGATAAATACACTTTTCGCAATTTGGACGATTGTCACATTAACTGCGACCCCTTTAAGCCCGAACCATGTCGGGATAATAGTAATAAAAACCCATGCGTAAACCGAATAGAACAAAACCTGAAATATTGAATTAAATGCCACAAGTCCGGCGCAATACTCCGTATCCCCTTTAGCCAAATCATTCCAGACAATAACCATTGCTATACAACGAGCAAGCCCGATCATAATAAGGCCAACCATATATTCGGGATAGCCTCTTAAGAATATAACAGCCAAAACAAACATCAATATGGGGCCGACTATCCAGTTCTGAACAAGTGAAAGCCCTAGTATCTTATAGTTACGGAAAACATCCCCCATCTCTTCGTATTTAACCTTCGCCAAAGGTGGATACATCATGAGAATTAGACCAATAGCAATAGGAATATTAGTCGTTCCTACTTGAAATTTATTCCAAAACCCGACTATCTGCGGGTAGAAATATCCGGATAAAACACCAACGCCCATGGCCAGGAATATCCAAAGCGTAAGAAATCTATTCAAGAATGATAATTTTTTAACAATGCCCTCACTCATACTAATCTCCTTCCTCAGGCGATACCTAATGCTTCTGCCATCTCTTGCATAATTACTTTATTCTCTGCGAATTTTGATTCCTTCGACAGAGGCGCGCACTTTGAAAGTTTCTGCTCCCCCAGTAAAAACTTGCACGCAAAAGCAAGACATGTTGCCTCTCCGCATGCCCGGCAATTAGTCTTAGGCAGCCAGCCGTAAATCTGTAAAGCGGTTACTTTAACTTTCTCTTCGTAACTTGGTTTTATTGTATCGCGGTGAATATATGTATTATTCACCAGCTTTTTAACTTCATCTAAAACTGCCCATGCATCAATGATGTCATCTGCTTTGGCAATGGTCACTTTTATATTATAAAGATTGATCAGCCGCCGCTCTTTCCCATAGGTCAAAGTCGAAGCACCCCTATTATATGAGGCGCCCTTGATAACAGCGTTTATATAAGGCAGGGTCTCCGCTATATCCCTATCAAAATATCCAATGAGTCTTATCCTCTTTTCATCAGCCATGCACGGTGCGACATAGCATAAAGTAATGCTCTTTAGAAAGTCTCCATCTGATTCCGAAACCTTATACTCTTTCGCTCTTTTGAAGAAATCTTCTTCATAATCACGATATAAGAACGGGTAGTGACCGCTAATAAGCGCATTCCCCTTAATAATAGCAAGGCATGCTTCCTGACTACGCTCTTCAGGCACAACCACTGCCAGAGTAGCTATATGCTTAAAATCTTGCCCTTTAGAAATCAAAACCCGCTGGGCTTTTAATCCCTCATTTTGATTTGGGAAAACTATTATTTCATATTTCTTACTCTTATCTATTTCCAATTCGTCATCCTAAAATTATCTTAAAATAAAATATGCTGCTGCGATTATGATTAAAATACCGCATAATTTTTTGATTATTACTATGCCTTTTGATCTTTCATTCCATTTTAGATAATTCTCAACAGCTTCAGTTGATGTCCCTGCCGCGACAATAACCGAGCAGTGCCCAAGACCATATGCCAACAAGAGCAGAATACCGTAAAAAAGTTTTGTTGAAGCCACCGATAAAGTAACGGCAATTACCGGCGCCATGTACGCAAACGTGCAAGGACCGAGCGCTATCCCAAAAATAAGTCCAAGAAGGAATGCGGCCAGCAACCCTTTTCTTTTAATATTAGGCTGATTTACGCCTCCCATGAATGGGAACGGCACAACTCCCAATAGATGCAGTCCGACAAAAACAAATATTGCCGCAACAAAATAGTTTCCCCACGCTCCAATATCTCCCAGCATCCTGCCCATACTAGCGGTTATGCCCCCGATCATTGCCGATTGTCACTAAAATCCCCGAGGCAAAAAGAAAAGATAAAAGAAAGGCCCGTTTAGTTGAATTAACACCTTGATCATTTATAAAACCGACAATGAGCGGTATACTCGCCAAGTGGCATGGGCTAAGGATAATACTTAATACGCCCCATCCGAATGATGCTGCAAGCGCAATGATAGGCGCTCCTCCAATGGCATTACTTAATAAATCAAATATGTGCGATATCACTTTTGCACTCCGGCGTCACTTAATACTTTCTCAACGGCTTCTTTCGGGAAATATCCTTCATGCCTGAATATCTCTTTACCATTTTTATCTATAAATACCTGCGTAGGAATAACTCTGATACCATATTTTGCGCCATACGGCTTACCTTCTTTAGTCCACACATCATGAAATACAACCTTTACTTTACCGGAGTATTCCTTTTCGATAGCTTCCATCACCGACTTCATCTGTTTACAAGGTATACAATTCACAGACCCAAGTTCAATAAAGGTAGCCTGATAAGTTCCAGTAGGCACATCGCTCTGGCTTACTGCGGTATCACTTTTCGCCGCACTGAAACTCCCACATAATCCGCTGCCGCATCCGGCTTCAGACTTGCCAATTACGCAAAAATAGGCAGCGGTTAAAAATATAACTAAAATCTTTATTTTTGTGTTCATTTTCATTGCTGTTCTCCTTTAATATTTCTATTTTTTTTCTTTAGTTATTTTTGATACCACAATCTTAATAGAATCTTCATCAACCTTCGTCTTGCCCTTATCAAACCCTAAGTCCTTAAGATTATAGGATTCGACTTTAAAACCAGCATGTTCAAGTGTTTTCGTAGCGCATGAAACCGGACAGCCGTTAATAGTAATTATCCTTTTAGCGGCTTTTGTGGATTCGACCATACCGGGGATATGCGCGCCTATTCCAGCGAGACAGAACATCTTTGCTTTTCCGCACTTGGCAATTTTTCTTGCAACCCTATCCGATAACTCGCCCACGTCCGAGCTGCCTGAGCAAGGAAATATCAATATACCTGTTTCCTGACACATACAATTTTTATCTGACATTTTAATCTCCCTCTATTTTGATATAATCTTCTTAATTTCGTCTTTACTTAACACTTTACCCGCTGATACAACAGTACCGTCAACTGCCAACGCCGGAGTCATCATGACCCCGTATTCCGCGATTTTAACGATATTAGTTACTTTGCCGATTTCAGCCTGAATATTTAGCTCCCTCACTGCCTCTTCAGTATTAGCGGTAAGCTGTTTACATTTCGGACAACCAACTCCTAAAATTTCTATTTTCATCTTACACCTCCGTCTATCTTTTCTTAGCCGAAACTTTTACACTTACTATCGCATCTTGAGCGCTCCCAAAGTTATCAAACATGGCATCCACCGGATAGCTCGATTCACCGATCACCTTGATATCCTGAAATCCGGCTAATGAAATAAGGTTTAAATATTCTTCTTTCTTAATAGCTCCTGCAAGGCAGCCTACATATGCCTCAATCGAATCTTTAAGTTCTTTCGGCAGCTCTTTAGCCAGCACCAGATCTGAAACCATAAGCCTGCCGCCGGATTTTAAGACTCTATTAGCCTCTTTAAAAACCGATTCCTTGTCCGGCGAGAGGTTGATAACACAGTTTGAAATAATTACATCGATAGAATTATCCTCAACAGGCAATTTTTCTATTTCACCTAAACGAAACTCCACATTGGTGTATTTACCTTTCTTAGCGTTTTCTTTCGCTTTGGCGAGCATTTCCGGAGTCATATCGACTCCTATAACTCGGCCAGTTTTACCGACTCTTTTAGCCGCCAGAAATGCGTCGAATCCTGCACCGCTCCCCAGATCAAGCACCACATCGCCTTCCTTTAAGGAAGCAAGCGCAACCGGATTACCACATCCAAAGCCTAAATTCGCACCTTCAGGGACAGCGTTCATTTCAGAATCGCTGTAACCAACCGACTTACTAACCTCTTTTGCTTGGTCTATGCCTCCGCAACAAGAATTAGTAGAACAGCACGAGGTTTTCTGTGTTACCGCTTTGGCATATCCATCTTTAACGATCTTTTTTATTTCTTCGGATTTCCTTTTCATGTGTATCCTTATATCCCTTCTCGTTTCATTTTTGAGGCGTTTTCTCTATCGATTTGCTTCTTGATCACTTCCTTAACAAAATCCAGCGCTCCTTCTTTATCATGATCAAGAACGATCTGTTCTACTTTAAGCAAATCATCTTGATTGAGACTAATATGTTTTTTCTTATCCATATTATGCCTTAATCAGACTAACCCCTTTGCATGAATTATATTCAATTTGTAAAGTTACATGGGTAATTACAAAATGTTCTTTAAGCATTTCTTCGACCTGTTTTACCAGAATACAAGTTTCACTGATCGGCATGTCGCGAGAGACATTGATATGTGCCTCAAAATGAATATCCCGTTCTGTCACCGCCCACACGTGCGCATGGTGGATATCTTTTATTCCGTCAATACCCTGTATCAGCGCTTGAATTTCCTTTAAGCTTATTCCTTTCGGAACATGCTGCATAAGGATATGGGTGCTTTCTCCAATAATCTTATATCCTTCCTTTAATACATAAATACCGATAAGGATTGTCAATGCCGGGTCGATCCAATAGGCTTTTGACACAAAAATAACGCAGGCACCGATAATCACCCCGATTGAAGAAAGAAAATCTGTAAAAAGATGCACGTATGCAGCGCGTACATTTAAATCTTCATGTACATGCGCCTTGAGAAGGAACACAGAAACAATGTTCGCAATTAAACCGACTGAAGCAATAAAGAACATCAGCACGCTATTTATCGGATGCGGATGATTAAATCTAGCAAAGGCTTCCTTAAAAAGGAAGGCCGAAACTATAACCAAAGTGCAGGCATTGAAAAGCGCCGCTAAAATTTCCGCGCGTTTATAGCCGAAGGTTTCGGCTTCGGTATTTTTACGCTTACTAAGCCGCACAGCGAAGAAACTAATAACTAACGCTACCGTATCGCTTAAATTATGCAGCGCGTCAGAGATCAGCGAAAGGCTTCCTGAGAGAATTCCGCCGATAATCTGCGCCACAGTAGTAGCAAAATTAAGCCCTGCGGACGCAACTAATCGAACTTCTTTATTATTTTCTTTATCCATACAAAAGTTTAATGTACCATTATCCCGAAAATGTACCCAACTATAGTTGAGAATCCAACTACAAGCAAACAGAATACAAGTGTTTTGCGCCACTTCAATATTTTGTTAATGACTAAAATGCTCGGGAGCGACAATGCCGGACCGGCTAGAAGAAGCGCAAGCGCAGGTCCTTTCCCCATCCCTAAGCGCATCAGCATTTCGGTGATCGGTATCTCAGTTAACGTTGCGAAGTACCAGAGCGAGCCTATGACGGACGCGACAAGGTTAGATAAAAACGCATTGCCTCCCACAAATGCCGCAACGCCCTTCTCTGGAAGGATACCTCCGATAAACCCTGTCACAAAGACACCTCCAAATAATAGCGGAATTATCATCATCCCAAAATCCCATGTAGCGTTCATCCATTCTTTAATCTCTGCGCGGGTAAACCATTTCTTGAGCATAATAAGGATAGCCAGTAACATGGCACCTGCCAGATACCATTTCATAGCGTGCACCCTCATTACGAAATTATCCTCCGGAGTTATTTTAGCAATATCTTTACGATCAAGCCGCAAAGCGTCTATGGCTCGCGTCCCATCGGCCTTATACTCTTTTACTTCAATAAAATCTTGCGTCGCGTATTGTATGCTTGCTTTCATTGTAGTGCCGCTCTTCAAATTAAGAGTGACGTCGTTGGTGTTATACCAGTCGCTAAAGACAAGGAACATTATCATACAAAAGAAATAAAGGCCCGTCTTCCAGAGTGATCTTGTAGGTTTAGGCGCGGGCGGCAGAGCCATAGCGGCTTTATTACGCACGTGCTCCGACTTCCTGAATATAAATGCCATAGAAAGACCTATAATAAAGGCAAAGCCGATCGCGCCTATTGCCCTGGCCAATCCTATATCAAACCCTAGAACGCGCGCAGAAAGAAATACAGCCATAACATTTATAGCAGGGCCTGAATATAGGAAGGCACTTGCGGGCCCAAGCCCCGCTCCCATAGTATAGATGCCTGCGAACATCGGAAGCACGCTGCATGAGCATACCGCTAGGATAACACCTGAGACAGACGCTACCGTATAAGCCAGCGGACGATTTGCATCCGGGCCAAGATACCGCATTACGGATGCTTGCGACAAGAATGTAGATATAGCGCCTGCGATAAACATAGCGGGAACAACACAGGCCAGTGTATGGTTAATGACATACCACTGAAGAAGCTTAAAGGCCTCAAATATGGCGTTCGATACCTTGGGATTACCCAGTGGCAGAAAATACATCACTATGAATATGCCTACGAGCCAGTATAATTTCTTTAAACCTTTCATCGCGTTTTTCTCCTTATCACTTTACAACAGCCGCCCTCAATCCTTATGGCCTTGATATTGACNNGCGTCAACTTGCTTCAATCCGTCAAGATCTGCTAGTCTGATGGCTTCGAACTCATCAAGTGTGAGGTATACACCTTTTAGCTTGCTCAGAGGTTTACATATTGGTTTAAAACATCTCTCACCCGGTAAGCACTTTATCCATCTGGTCTTTTTTGGGCGCAAAATAATCTCCTTTAGTTATGAACATATGTCCATAACAAGTATATCACATCCCTACACCATGTCAATAATTATTTGTTGAAAGTTTTTCTCCATCAAGTTCTTCCTTTAAATAATCAATAATGAATCCATCTATTCTTTTCCAGATATAAGAGCTAAAGCGTACGGGTTTTGAGTTGCCATATTTGTCTTTATATCTCAAGTCGTAAGTTTTTATTTTGTCGTAGAGGATAAGGATAGCTTGGGAAAGCATGTCTTCCCCAAACCGGGTACGGTATGTAGAAAAAACTATTTGATTAACGCGAAATATGACAAACCATATGTGGCGCTCCACAAGTTCGTTTTTCTTTTTCTTAGAGCGGCCTTGTGCCTGTTTAATAAGGCGTCTTTCTTGGTATAGGGAGATTTTTGAGTATTTATGTTTAAGATGGCGGTAGGTTTCGAACATGTCGGATATTATACAATCCTCATATTCGAAACCAGATCAAAAATATATGGCGTCTCCGCTCAGGACGGGCGATCAAATTCAACGAGGGCATGCCCTCTCCGTATGTAGCTCAGCGAGAGATCTGGCAGACTTTTGCTATCTTTATTTTGCCTTACGAAATATTCTGACTATTTTTAATATGGTCCCGGTGAGGCTTTTCTGACGCGGCTTAGCTTCTGCAATAACCATTTCCATTTCTTTTCCGGTTTCTACATTAATAGATGACGATTTTTTCATAGAAAGGATTTGTGAAGGGTATACGCTTCTATGGCCTGTCATAAGGAAACTAACAACACATGCCACCGTAGCGTAAGGGGCTATGCCTGTTCCGAAGAGTTCCATGGCCATAATGCTCGCCGCAATAGGCGTATTAGCTGCTCCGGCAAGGACGCTCACGAGACCAATGGCTGCAAAAGTAGCCACATCTAATCCTGTGAGCGATGCAAATAACGTACCCGCTGATGACCCTACAAAGAAGATAGGTGTAACAATACCTCCGCTCCCGCCAAAGCTAAGGGTAATACTAGTAAAGATGCTTTTCATAGGAAAAGCATACCAAGCTGTTTTGACGCCAGTTAAAGAATTTTCTATAGTATCAAGCCCCAACCCAAGATATTGTTTTGAAAATATGAATGTTAGAGCTATCAAGATAACACCACCAATAATTCCTTTTAATGGCGCCCACACCCGCAATTTCTTAGAAAAGTTATCTCCAAATTTTAACATCTCGATTAGAATTAACGAACAGAGTCCGAAGAATATACCAGCCATGACGACCTTAACGAAAAACCAATTACTAAAGACAGGGGCTAAAACTACCGAATGATGAAAATACGTTACACCAAGCGATGCTGATACATGATAACTAACGATGCCCGCTATAAAAGAAGGCAAAAGAACATCGTATAAAATGGCGCCTACAAAAAGGACTTCAACACCAAATATTGCTCCGGCTATCGGAGTTCCGAATACTGAGGCAAAACCTGCACTTATACCACATATAACGAGTTTTCTTCGCTCATTATTATCAAATTTAAAAATATCAGCAAAAATAGATGAGACGCCAGCGCCTATTTGAGCACATGGGCCTTCCTTACCAACAGAACCTCCTGAAGCTATTGTTATTATAGTAGCTAACAGTTTAACCGGAACAACTGCCGCTTTTATTTTACCTGAATGCTTATGAACTGCCTCAATAACTTTCTCTGTTCCATGCCCTTCAGCATCAGGCGCTAAATATTTCACCATTACAGCACTGAGAAACATTGCTACAGGCAACAGAAGAAAATAATAATTGTATTGTGAGCAACTTTTTGCGCTCCAATTCAATAGTTTTAAAAATACCGTTGTGGACAAACCTACCATGATACCGGCAAGAGTGGCCAGGAACACCCATTTAATGACACTGATAAATAAAATAGTCTCTTCTTTTATTCTTCTTTTCATTTCCTACCAATTTCTATTTTGCGAATTTATTATATAACCACGCAATAACTACGCCGCCAATACCCGCATCGAAAAAACCCCAAATGCCGCCTATTATGCATCCTAAAAAGGTAGGCTGATAACCATAATAAAATTTTCCTATCGCGTTTACAAAAGAACAACCCCAGCCTGAAAGCATACATATAATACCCATCAAAGCAACAGCAGCTCCCCACATTATACCAAGAGACAACCCAAGCGCTTTAACATCCAACTTTGCCATAAGCCACCTCCGCTTTATTTTTGTTTATTATATTATATCACGTAAAGATATCGCTGCAATGGACATCTCCGCTCAGGACGGGCAGTCAAATTCAACGAGGGGGCGCCCTCTCCGTACACAGCCCAGGATGGATTAGAGAGGATTTTTAATCCGCTCACGGGCCCTTTAAGGGATTCTAACTAAGCTGTTCTCTCGGGAGGAATTTCGTCTTTTCTTGTAAGCGTGAGATATATAACCATGCCTAATATTGTAACGAGGAAGAGTACGCTTGTCGTAGTCGGACCAAGACCTAGTCCTCCCTCACTGCGAGCCTGTGAGAGGTAATCACCGATAGATGCGCCAAGTGGCCGAGTTAAAATATAAATCAGCCAGAAAGCAAGTACTGCATTTGTAGACTGATGCTTATGTTCCGCAGCCAAGATTCTCTTAATGGTAAAGTGCGCAATAGTGATAACCGCGATTAGACCGGCAAATATAAGCCCAGAGTTACAATATCCAAGCCTACACTTTTCTGCAGTGAGGTCGCCTACAGCAGTACCCAAAGCGAATGTGAAGAGAACTGCAAACCAGTAAAAGGCTTCACGACGAATTGTAACAATGGAGTGGACTGATATTGTTTTCTCAACCACATACCATACTCCAAAGGTCAGTGCGAGTGCAATGGAAAAGACAATGGTGGATGTCTCTAGAGGAACTCCGAGCTCATCTGTCATAAGATCGGTAATTAAGGTGCCAACGATACTGAGGAAAACAACTGCGAGCCAGTAAATTGCTGGAATGTACTTTTTTGTCTTGAACTGAAAGAATAAAACGACAACAAGCAATGCACTCATAACGAGTGACGTTCCAGTCAGCCCAAAATGAAGTGCTTCATTTAGATAGTCTGCTGCGGTCTCACCTACTGTGGTACATAGAACTTTAATGATCCAGAAGTAAATCGTGATTTCTGGAACCTTATTTAGCATCTGCTTAAATTTTAATGAGTTCATATGACCACTTTTTATTACAAACCTTATCTATTGCGCCTTTTCTTTATCTATTACCTCAATATATTTTTCCGGATTTTTCTTAAACTTAGGAATACACATAGAACAACAGAAGTGGTATGTCTTACCCTGATATTCATATGTTGCTTCGCTCTGCGGATCTATCCTTTCTCCTGTCACTGGACAGATTTTATTGCCTACATCTACGGCCTGCTCTTTAGCCAAACAACTATTTACGCAAAATAAAAAACATATTGCAATCAAAACTATTCCTATCCTTTTCATAAAAGCCCCCTTTTTTAGTGTTTTTATAATTCTGGCATTAGAAGCTTACCGACATCGATAGCTTCATTTACCATCTCTATAATTTCATATTACGCAATCTGAGAGAATTCCCGATCACTGAGACCGAACTGAAACTCATGGCCGCACCGGCGATCATAGGATTCAAAAGTAACCCTAAGAATGGATAAAGTATGCCAGCGGCAATTGGAACTCCCAAAGCATTGTAAATAAAAGCAAAGAACAGGTTTTGACGGATATTTCGCATGACTTCCCGGCTAAGCCGCAGCGCCTTGACAATTCCGTTAAGATCACCTTTAACCAGGGTAACTCCTGCGCTCTCAATTGCCACATCCGTTCCGGTGCCCATAGCGACACCGACATCAGCTTCAGCCAACGCAGGCGCATCATTAATACCATCCCCAGCCATCATCACTTTTGCGCCTTCGCTCCTTAACTTCTTTACGATCTCCTGTTTACCTTTTGGCTCGAGTCCTGCATATACATCAGTAATTCCTAATTCTTTTGCAATTGCCTTCGCAGTATTTTCATTATCACCTGTAAGTATAACAACTTTCAATCCCATTTTATGTAGAGCGCGAATGGCATCAGGGGTTGTTTTCTTTATAGGATCTGAAATCCCGAGTATACCCGCTATTTTTCCATCAACGGCTACCCAGATAACTGTCTCAGCCTTCTCTTGAAGCCCACAAGACTTCTTCTTTAATTCTTCTGGTAAAGCTACTCCGTTATCTTCGATAAATTTTTGTTTTCCAAGCAAAACTGCTTTACCATTAACTTTGCCCTTAACCCCTCCGCCAGTTATGGATTGAAACCCATCGACTGATGCCAATTCATAGCCTTTATCTTTTGCATAATCAACTACTGAGCGAGCTAACGGATGCTCACTAGACTGTTCGATAGAAGCTGCTATGCCCAACAATGATTTCTCATCCCAACCATTTGTCGTAATAGCGACCGTTACCTGCGGCTTACCAGCTGTTAAAGTACCTGTTTTGTCTGTAAGGATATGGGTTATTTTTTCGCACTTTTCGATCGCCTCGGCGTTTTTAATCAATATACCCGACTGCGCGCCTTTCCCAACGCCAACCATAATCGACATAGGTGTTGCCAGGCCCAAAGCACAGGGACAAGCAATGATCAAAACCGAAATAGCGCTGACCAAGGCATAGGCCAAAGCCGGTGCGGGCCCGAATATAGACCAAACAATAAAAGTAATTACGGCACACCCCAAGACGGCAGGAACAAAATACCCGGAAACTTGATCTGCAAGCTTTTGAATAGGAGCACGACTGCGCTGGGCATCAGCTACCATCTTCACGATCTGAGAAAGAAGGGTCTCAGAGCCTATCTTTTCAGTCTTCATCACAAAAGCACCTGTTTGATTAACGGTCGCGCCAATAACCCGATCTCCTTCAATCTTCGCAACCGGGACTGGTTCACCTGAGATCATCGATTCATCGATCGTGCTCTTGCCTTCTGTGATAATACCATCTAGTGGGACTTTTTCTCCCGGACGGACTCGTAACAAATCACCTTTTTGAATTTTATCAATGGCAATATCTTCTTCCTTGCCATCTCGAATGCGGTGCGCAACCTTTGCAGCAAGGCCAAGTAATGCCTTAATAGCCTGTCCTGTTCTACTACGCGCCTTTGCCTCAAGGAGCTGCCCCATAAGCACCAACACCGTAATAACAGCGGCTGCCTCAAAATACAACCCGATCTCACCGTGCTGTTTTAATGACTCTGGGAAGATATTCGGGAAAATAATGGCTATCGCGCTAAACCCATAAGCCGCCCCCACGCCCATAGCTATCAGGGTGAACATATTGAGGCTCTTATTTAAAATCGAGCCCCAGGCTTTTACAAAGAAGATGCTCCCCGCCCATAGCACAACAGGTGTTGCGAAAATAAATTGTAGCCAACGCGAAAGGCTGGATGGAATAAATGCCTTTAGATTAAGAGCTGGAATCATTTCACCAAGCGCCAGGAGAAAAACGGGAAGAGCTAGAATCAGTCCGACCCAGAATTTACGCGCTAGAATACGCGCTTCTTTATTGTCTTCCTCTCCCCCATGGGCAGCCTTTGGTTCAAGATGCATGCCGCATTTCGGACAATCACCAGGCTTATCTTGTTCGATCTCAGGATGCATTGGGCATGTATAGATCATTTTTTACTTCCTATCGGATTCATTCTCTTTACTCAGAAATTTATCCTGGCAGCGCTTACTACAAAAGAAATAAGTTTCACCATTTTTCTCAAGTTTTATGGCCTTACTTTCTTCTACTTGCATGCCACAGATCGGATCTTTTGTCATAATGATTTACCTCCATCCAAAAATCTAACGATCGCTGTAATCTTAGGCGAAGCGCGAACACACGATTATTTATTTAACAACTTGCTGATTACGACTACCAGGAGGACCACCACCAGAACACCGATCACCGTCCAAAACCACATCCCTCCGCCAGTCCACCCACCCATCCATCCGTTTGCATGATTCATCATAATAAAGCCCCTTTCTCACCATGGTCTGCAGCTATACCAATGCGCCTCATTTTTCCTTAATTATTATACAGAAATATACATAAGCGGTGAAGTGGCTGATTCCTGGTTTTCCTAACTTTTTTCTACCTATGATAATATTATAGAAGCATTTAACTCAAAGATCGTTAGTGTTTTTGTAACTCGGGTATTGAGAGTTTACTGACATCGACCGTGCCACGTTTCATTTCATATCGCCATTTCCAAATCGCATATATAGGCGGATAAACCAATAGCTCCATAATAAAACTCGTAAATATACCACCTATCATTGGCGCTGCTATGCGCTTCATCATATCGGCACCCGCACCCATAGACCACATAATTGGAATCAAACCCATAAACATAGCCATGACCGTCATCATCTTAGGTCTTATGCGTTTCACAGCTCCGTGCATAATCGCTTCTTTCAAATCTTCATAGGTCTTCATTTTCCCTCGCCGTACCATGTCGTAATATGAAAGATCTAGGAATAAGAGCATGAAGACACCAGTTTCGGCATCCAAACCCATCAGAGCAATCATCCCTACCCATACAGCAATGGAAATATTATATTTTAAAATGAATAAAAACCATATAGCCCCAACTAGTGAAAATGGCACCGCCAACATAACTATCATGGCTTTGATCGGGGATTTTGTATTCATATAAAGTAAGACGAATATTATAAATATCGTAATTGGTATTACTATTTTCAACCGCTCCCTGACTCTCAGCATGTTTTCGTATTGGCCGCTCCATTGAAGTGAATAACCTGTGGGTGTTTTGAGATTCTTATTAACGATATTCTTTGGGGGTTCCAAGGCAAATCATAGTTAATAACTAGTGAACTAAATTGTAAATTAACACCCTCAGCACCTGCCTCTGTTGCAATCATTATTTCTGCATCATTTTTAAAGTATTCTATTAGGGCCGCGCGTAGATCTGCTGTTTTAGAGCCAGTGATTTTATCTGTATCCTTATTCTTCTTAACCCACTGCTGATAAATTTCTTTTGACCGATCATCATTATTAGAGCCATTGAATAATACTATCTTACCTTCATACCCGTTTTCTGAAAGCAACTTTAACAGATAATTTTGCGTAACTGTAGATTCTGTAAAAATGACGGCTTTCTTTTGGGCTCCAAGTTCCGCCGTCATCTCAAAACCTTTTTTAAGTGCAATAAGAAGAGCCTCTCCTTTTGAGTTTTTCCATATCTTCTTAGCCAGTTCACGAAATTTCTCAAGATCAATCTTTTCCTGCCTCATTAAACCAATGTCTTCTTTGGTATATTTCTTTTTCTCATCGGTCTTTTCTTCATCATCCTCTTCGTTATCAGTCCACTCGTCTGATAATTCATCATATTCTTCAAAGTTTTGCTCGAGTCCAGGGATGCCTTCTTCTTGCGTGGCTTGCTGCTTCTCGGCTTCTTCTATAAGTTTCTTAAGCTTATAAACTAACCCATCGAGAGTGCTAGCGATAGCGAATGATGAAGAAGCGAGGAGTTTACGCAAAACAAGTGTGATTAATTGACGCTGGCTTGTAGGTAATGCAAAGAGTCTTGGGCGCTGTAGATATTCGGACATACCATTGTAGAGTTCGATTTCCTGCTCTGTTGGAATATAGTCCTGTGTCAAAGGAATACGCTTTGTATATTTTATATACTCTAGTACCTGACGACGCAATGTACGGGTACATACCGGCTTAAGGCGATTCCTAAGTTCTGTAAACATCTCCTGCTTGGGTTCGACTAAACCTAATTCACTCTCATAAATATCCTGCTCACGTGAAACGCGAGCATATTTCGCTTTGAAGCTTTTCAGGTCACCAAATAGATGTTCATCAAGAACGCTGGTGAGGCCATACAATTCAAGCAACGAATTTTGAAGAGGAGTAGCTGTTAATAATACCTTTGGTATTTCACTCAATGCATCTTTTATCTCTCTTGCAATCTTGTTGCTGCTTTTATAGACATTACGCAAATGATGCGCTTCATCGATAACTACGAGATCCCATTTAGTCTGTTTTAAATATGGTGCCTTTGCCCGTGCAAAATGATAGGAACTAATAATTATTACGTCCTTTTGATCAAAGGGGTTAAGGTTACCGTCCTTAACATATTGATTGAAGGATTTAGTTTCTAATATTATCGATGGTAGAAAAAACTTCTCTTGGAGCTCCGAGTTCCACTGCTTACGTAAACTTGATGGAACAATCAGTAATATCTTTCGCTTTCTTTCTGCCCATTTCTGCGAAAGAACGATTCCTGCTTCAATGGTTTTACCAAGACCGACTTCATCGGCCAGAATTGCTCCCTTAGAAAGAGGCGATCTGAATGCAAAAAGAGCCGCTTCGATTTGATGAGGATTAAGGTCAACCTGCGCGTTAGAAAGTGTAGATGAAAGCTTCTCTAAGCTATCGGAGGCGCACCTTTTAGTTAATTCATATGCAAAATATTTCGCGTGATAATCTGTTATCATTTACTTCCTTCTGACCTGTTATTTCGAGACCAATTTTCGATCTCATCTTTCCGAAATCTCCACTGCCCTCCAGCCTTAAAAGATGGGATCTTCCCCTCTCTTGCAAGACGCCGGACAGTGAATGTATGCAGTTTGAGATATTTCGCTAATTCTTCAACAGTAAAGGTTTCCATAATCTCCTCTTATATAACAGAATGTAGTAACTTGTAGTTGATTATACTGCTTTTGCGCATTCTCTACAATCAAAAATATCTCCCCTATCGCCTTGACTTGGGGCCGATAGTATGGCCTATATGTCATGAGGTTAGAGAGGAGCCATTGGCTGATGAAAGAGAGAATCCTGGAACAGATTGCAGCGCTTAAAGATGCGTCCGTTGAAGAGCTTCAGAAACAGCATAAGGAGCTATTTGGCGGCCAGGAAGCGACTTCGGATAATAAGGTTTACCTGATCAGAAGGATCGCTTATAGGCTGCAGGAACTCGAATATGGCGGCTTATCTGAAAAGGCTCAAAAGAGACTAAATGAACTCATTGCGCTACATGATCCTGTCAATAATAAGGCGATGAGGCCAGAGATAAGCATGGAAACAGACGCCAGGAAGAAGAATGTTGGCCGCGATAGGCGCCTCCCTATTCCTGGAAGCGTCATTGTTAAGGAATATCGAGGTAAACATATCGAAGCTAAGGTGCTGGAAAACGGCTTCGAATACAACGGCAAGATATACAAGACGCTTACCGCGATCGCTGAAGAAGTGACCGGAGCGCATTGGAACGGCTACTTATTCTTTAACTTATAGGGATACTTATGGGGACTGAAGAAAAACAAGAAAAGAAAACGATAACTTGCGCAATCTACACGCGCAAATCCACGAGCGATGGCCTGGAGCAGGACTTTACGACTCTGGATGCCCAGCGCGAGTCTTGCGAAAGCTTTATTACCAGCCAAAAGAACGAAGGTTGGGTAACGCTGCCGGATAAGTATGATGACGGCGGTTATACAGGTGCTAATACCGACCGCCCTGCCTTGCAGCGGCTTATTGCCGACATAAATGCGGGCAAGATTACTTGCGTAGTCGTCTATAAGGTAGATCGATTATCGCGCTCTCTGCTCGATTTTGCATCTTTACTCTCATTATTCGAAAAACATAATGTCGCATTCGTATCAATAACGCAGAATTTTAACAGCAGTACGTCAATGGGGCGGCTTACCCTTAATATACTGCTCTCTTTCGCGCAGTTCGAACGTGAGATCATAAGCGAGCGAACACGCGACAAAATGGCCGCTGCCAAGAAAAAAGGCAAATGGATCGGCGGCAGACCGCCCTTAGGCTATGATATCGACCGGGAAAAGCATAAGCTGTACATAAATCCAAAAGAAGCCGATATAGTGCGCGAGATCTTCGATCTATATCTTCAAAAACGTTCAGTCATGGCGGTGTCTTCGATCCTTAACGAGAAAAAATACCCTACAAAGGCGTTCTCAACGCCGGAAGGCAGAAAATTTGGCGGTAAACAGTTCAAGGGAACAAGCGTTGGCATCGTCTTGCACAACATAATCTATACTGGCAAAGTCACATACAAAGGTGAACCATTCAAAGGAGAACAGGAACCGATTATAACAGAGGAAACGTTCTATAAAGCTCAGAAATTATTGGCTGAGCAGAGGCCTGAGTGGTCGATGGCTAAAAGGAACAAGCACATAGGTCTGCTGCATGGCATCCTGCGCTGTAAACGCTGTAACTGCGTGATGTATTACGCATACAGCCTTAAAGCCAATAAATATAAGTATCACTATTATCTCTGCATGAACGCTCAGAAACGCGGATATAAAGGCTGTACTGTCAAAATGCTAAGCGCGCAAAAGATAGAAGACAAGGTCATTGAGTTATTAAGGACTATCGTTTCAGTGCCAAAGCTTAATGAAACGGTCTGGGCTACCCTTACCATATTGGAAAAAATCGATGTAATAGAGCCTGTGCTCAAAACAGCGAGCTACGACGGAGTTAATCAAACGTTGGAACTTATATTGTGCGGCAACGATAAGCCACATGAGTTTAAGGTAGCACTGGGAGAGCTTAAAAATCTGCCCGTACCGCCCAATCAGGTAGATATCAAGAAAGAGCCGCAACTACGCCAGAATTTGATCCTGGCGCATCAGATAGGGCGCATTATTTCCGACAAGAAAGCCAAAAGTCTGAAAGAAGTAGCGAACTGGCTGAACATAAGCCATGTAAGGATATGCCAAATCACAGGCATGCTGTTGCTAGCCCCGGAGATTCAGGAAGAGATCCTATTATCGGATAGCAGCGCATTATTTGAAATACCTGAATATAAAGTAAATGAAATCGCCCAAGAGCCAATCTGGCAAAAACAAAAAGAAACGTGGCAACAACTGATTTAAATTTGACCCAACGTACAATAAATAGCTGCAATTACTCTAGCCGAATAAAAGCATTAACAGTGCCGTCTTTATTTAGATCCCAATACTGGGGATTGTGCAATTTTATTTTTCCGTCATCCAAAGTATCCACTCCAAAAATCTTTTTTTCAATGGCAGCTAATCGCTTAAGATTTTCGCGAGCTACATTTTTAAAATCAATTTCTGCTACTCTAGGACGCAAATGATGAATATCGGCTCTAAAACTTCCCCATATTTTCATCGATGCTTCTGCACAACCTGCAGAAATAATATTCTTCTCCCTCAATTCGATTACCAATGATTCTAACGATTTTGTCTCGCCTCTCTCATCTTGAGGGACAATCTGCGGATTACGGCTTACAACAAATTCTATAATTGCTTCATTAATCGCATGGCTCATCATAACTGCTGCTATGAAATATCCATCACGATAAAGATCTATACATTCGGACGATGCATAGGAAAAATAATGGCCGTTTATCACCCACTGGTGATCGATATCTAAATATCGATCAACTCGATCTTCTATTGATCCCATAAAGGAAGAAATTAACCGATCCTTTATCTGCTGTCTTTTTATAGGTTCTTTCATAAGTCCTCCTTAGCTTATAAGTTGTGCTCATACAACGATTATATTATTCAAAAGTCCTCTCTACAACTAAAAAACTTTTCCGAGGTTTCGATCAATTCCTATTTAATGCCATTAGAATGCGCTAAAACATCCAAAATATCGACGGTATTTGCATTAAATAGCCGCCATTAAATAGGAGAGGAATTGGCCTATTTTGGCGACTTATTGGCGTAATTCAGAGAGGGTTTCTTTACAGGTATCCGTCGAGGATAGCGCATAATCGGGCCAATAATCCTAATTCCCTAAGTCTTTGACACAGCGCAAGATAAAAAGCCTATGACCGCTAA
>PLNN01000048.1 GCA_003142795.1 Candidatus Omnitrophota bacterium | reverse complement strand
GGCGGTGGTGGAGGCGGCGGTGGCGGTGGTGGAGGCGGCGGTGGATTTTAAAAGCTAACAAGGAGGAAGCATGAAAGGTTTTCTGATAGGATTGATAGCAGTAATAGTTATTGTCGCAGTCGGCACGATCTCGTGCTATAATGGGATAGTTACAAAACACGAGACGATCGCGGCGAAATGGGCGCAGGTTGAAAGTCAATTACAGAGAAGGCTGGACCTGATACCGAACCTCGTCAATACCGTTAAAGGCTACGCGGCTCATGAAAAGACGGTGCTCGAGGAAGTTACTAAAGCCCGTTCAGCATGGACCGGCGCAACAACGATGGACGACAAAGTAAAGGCCGCCTCGCAAATGGATTCGGCCCTTGCGCGGCTTATGGTAGTTGTTGAAAATTATCCGCAATTAAAAGCGGACCAGACATTTTTAAGACTTATGGACGAGCTTTCAGGGACGGAGAATCGTATCGCGGTCGAAAGGATGCGTTATAACGAATCCGTGAGAGATTACAATGTAACTGTCAGGCGATTCCCGGCAAACGTTGTTGCGAAGATGTTCGGTTACAAGGCGGCAAGTGAGTATTTTAAGGCGGAAGATCGGGCGAAGACCGCTCCGCAGGTGACATTCTAAGGACTGGAGAAATGCTCGGATTAAATGTCGCAAAAGACGCCATATTAAAAGCAAAAAGCATAGCGATAGCAAGCCATGTCAATCCGGACGGCGATTCGATAGGTTCCTTATTGTCGTTAGGGTTGGGTCTGGATCGCCTCGGCAAGCGTGTTTATTTCATCAGCGAAGACGGCGTCCCTCAGCGGTATAAAAACCTTCCGGGTGCGAACCGCATCGTGAGATCGCTCGATCAGCCTGTAGACCTGGCCATCGCCGTCGATTGCAGCAACAAAGAGATACTGGGCAGGACCTACGACTATTTTCAAAAAGCTTCCCACATACTCGAGATAGATCATCACGACTTCCGCAGGCCGTTCGGCACCAGGTCATTTATAGATACTAAGGCCGCGGCGGTCGGAGAGATGATATATTTATTATTGAGTTCTCTGGATGTCAAGATAACCGAGAACATAGCCCAGAACATGATGACCTCGATAGTAGTGGAGACTAACTCATTCAGGCTTCCGAATATCCGCCGGTTCACATTCGAACTGTGCGCTAAGCTGGTCGACGCGGGAATAGATGTTTACAAACTGGTCGATACGGTATTTTGGTCTAAAAGGAAAGAAGCCGCGATCCTGTCCGGCATGTGCCTGGCACGATGTAAATTCCGTAAAGGCGGCAAGATCGCATGGTCCATAATTACGAAGAAAGAGTTCGACAAAGCCGGCGGCAGCGTTGAAGACGTAGACGCCGTTCCGGACGACATGCGCGCGATCAAGGGCGTCAGGGTGGCGGTGTTATTCAGGGAGAATGGCAGCAATCTGCTGCGGGTAAGCCTGAGATCAAAAGGCAAGATCAATGTGGCGAGCATTGCGGAGCAATATCGCGGCGGCGGCCACTTCGATGTTGCCGGATGCAGCATACCCAATAATCCGGGGTCGATACAGGAGTTTTTAAAGCGGGTGGAAAAGGTGTCGTCCTAACAACGGGGGATCTATGAAAAAGCGATTCTTGATACCTTTGTGCGTCTTGATCGGTTTATTCGTGGTGTTGCTCCTGAAAGACCAGATAATCAAAGTATCGGTTGAAGGCGCCGCAGAATTCGTCACAGGCCTTAAATTGCATATTAATAGTTTTCGAGCAGGTATTTTGACCCCCGTAGTGAGCATAAAAGGACTGACCGTTTATAATCCGCCTTCATTCCGGGACAGGGTTATGCTTGACATGCCTCAGATATATGTCAATTACGATCTGGGCTCGATATTGAGAAAAGATACGCACCTGAGGCAATTGGTGATCGATCTTAAGGAGTTTACGGTCGTAAAGAATGCGGACGGCCGGCTTAACCTAAATTCACTGAAAGTGGTGAAGGCGCAAAAAGAGAATAGATCGCCAGCCGCGGAAAATGGCGGGGTCATAAAGATGCGCATAGACGACCTTCGTCTTAAGATAGGTAAGGTCATCTACAAAGATTATACTGCCAGTCCGGCTCCTTCCGTCAGAGAATTCAATGTAAACATAGATCAAAGATTCACCGATATAGAGAACCCATATACGGTCGTGAGCCTTATCGTGGTGAAGTCGTTGAGGAATACTACGATCGCAAATCTGACCAATTTCGACATCGAGGGAATGCAGGGAACGATCTCAACGACCTTGTCTACGGCAAGGCAGGTAACGGCGCAGGCCAGGCAGGAGACAGAGGACGCTATGAAAAACGCGCAGGACGTCGTAAAAGATGTAAGCAATGTTTTTAAGACATTGGGGGGTAAGCAATAAATGCCGGATAAGCCGATAGCTGTTAAATGGTACCATAAACCCGCTNNCGCTATAGTCATCGTTGCGCTTCTGACCGTCGGACCGTTCGCCCTGCCTTTTGTCTGGGGCAGTCCCTCGTTCACAAAACCCGCCAAGATCGTCATAACGGTCTTGGTCGTCGGCCTGACCATCTGGCTCGCCAAGATGTCGATGGATGTATATCAGTTGTTTATGAAAGAGATGCAGAGCCTGCGGGACCTGAAAGTCTTCTAGTGGGCGATATAAAATGCCGCTGATAATAGACGGGTGGAATTTAATACGGAACAAAAGATCCGACATCGAGGATATCGACACCGACGCACTCGTTTCGGCTCGGATCCTGATATCCTATCTTGAGCAATTCCAGTCTTTGCACAGCGATCCGATAATCCTGGTTTTTGACAGCCGGAATGAATTTCTGGATATGGAATACAACAACACCCCTAAACTGAAGATCGTCCCGGCGAAAAATGCCGATGCCTATATAAAACGATATATCGATAAGACGCCCGAGAGGCAAAGGCGGAATGTGAGGGTCGTCTCGTCCGATAACGATGTTTTTTATTATGCGAAACATTCTTATGCGACGCCGATCAAGTGTGAAGAATTCTGGGATAAAATAAGAGGGAGGCCCCATGTATCACGTTGAAGTTGTAAATAAGGGCGATTCGAAGTTCAATATAAAATCTGCAGACTATGAATTGGTCGTAGACACGAAAGGCGGCGGCATTACGCCGCCCGACGCTTTGCTTGCGTCACTCGGCAGCTGCATCGGCGTATATATACGTAAATATGCCGAAGGAGCAAAACTTGCTATAGGCGAATTTAAAATAAACGTGAGCGGGGAGCTCAGTAAAGAATCGCCGGTCTCATTCAGGCGTATCGATGTTTCGGTCGAGCTCAAAAATGCCGGACTTGATGAGCGCCGGACCCGCGCGCTGACGGAGTTCGTGAAGAACTGTCCCGTGCATAATACGCTCGAGAACGCGCCCGTTGTGGATATTAAGGTCAGCCAGTAGAAAAATCATTTGGAGCGCTGGGCAAATAATATGAGTAGACGAGGATTTACACTTCTTGAGCTGATCGTCATTCTTGTGGTCCTGTCGGTCCTGGTCTCGATAGCCCTGCCGCGTATGTTAATTTTGCGGAGAGAGCCCGGGCCGCGGAAGCCATACATGCCATTTCGGCGATCAGGATGATCCAGGAAGCGTATAAGATCTCAACCGGGCATTATGGATCATCGGGAGATCTGAATCTCGGCACAAGCTATGATACACCATCCTGGTCATTTACTATCGCAGGCGGCGGGCCGGTCGTAATCGTCAGGGCCTTTGATATAGTAGCTACGCGCACTACCGGCGATTTTGCCGGCACCCAGATCTTTATGCGCCAAGTTGATGAGACCGGTACCAATATACAATGGTATGGCAACCATCCCGGTACGCCCGGCGGGCCTCATCTGCCTGACGATGGAGTGATCACGCCTATTTGACGCGCTAAAAGCGCGCCGCTGCAGCATTGGGCGCGCATACGGTCAAGTTAGCTCTTGACAATAGTTCTGCGCGCTGGTAAAATAATAAAAATTGCAGGAAAGAGGTGAGATTAAATGCCTAAAGTCAACGTCGGCGAAAACGAACCGTTGGAAAAGGCGCTGAGAAGGTTCAAAAAAAAGATCGAGATCGAGGGGATACTAAGGACTCTTAAAGCGAGAAAGCATTACGAGAAGCCCAGCGAGAAAAAGCGCCGCAAACGAAAGATGGGTGGGAGTCGCGGTGGGAGTCGCTATTAAAAGAAATTCTCTGTTCATAACGGGCTTGGTCTTAACAGCAATAGTTTTGTCCATTCCATTTACGGCAGAGCCCGCTGCAGCGCCGGATAAAATAGAATTACCAAATGAGGCCGTTTCCAGCAAAACGCTGGATAACGGCCTTACTATTTTGACAAAATCCACAGTGCCCTCGGACCTGATTTCAGTATTTGTTGTCATAAGGGCCGGTTCGAGCCTGGAAAAAGAATATACCGGCTCCGGCATATCCCATCTGGTCGAGCACATGGTGTTCAAAGGGACGCGGACGCGCGGGGTGGGAGATATCGATAAAGAGATACGGTCATACGGCGGTTTCGATAACGGCTCGGTCTCGCCTGACCTCACCGAATTCCACATTACGCTTCCGTCTAAATACCTGCCCCAGGCCGTAGCTTTACTAAAAGATATGCTGCTGAACGCGCTTTTCGACAAGAAGGAGCTCGACGGGGAAAAAGAGGTCATATTAAAAGAGATCAGGATGAATAATGACGAGCCGCAGAGCAATATCCGCCGGTTGCTGAACCAGACGGCTTATCTTCGCCACCCTTACAAATATCCCGTCATAGGCTACGAAAAAAAATTCAACGCTCTTACAAGAGAAGACGCTGTCAAATATTATAACCGCATGTACGTCCCTAACAGGATGGTGATATCGGCTGTCGGCGGTATCAACGAGCAGGATGCCATATCTACCATCGAAAATGAGTTCAAGGATTTCAGACTTCCGGATTACAGTTTTACAGATCAGTTCCCGGGCGAACCTGTCCAGATAGACAAAAGATCGCTCGACCAGGAGGCCCCGATAAGCTTATCGTATCTTGCATTGGGCTTTCATTCGACCAGCCTTCTCGATGAAGATCTTTTTGCGATGGACGTCCTTGCGATAATACTCGGGCGAGGAGACAATTCAAGGCTTAATACCGAGCTGTTCAAAAATAAACGGCTCGTGCACAGCATATCATGCTGGAACTATACGCCGCGGGATCCCGGCCTTTTTGTAGTGAGCGCCATCCTGGATAGGGATAGGGCCTCGCCGGCCGAGCGCTCCATAATGGACGAAATAAAGAAAATAAAAGATGCCGGGGTCAGCGACGCGGAGCTGGAGAGCGCAAAACGGATGGTCCTGAGCGATTATATATTCAGCTTGCAGACGACGGATGCCCGGGCGGGCGAAATGGCAGAAAACTATATTTTAACAGGCAGCTATGATTTCTCGGACAGGTATGTTAAGGGCGTTCAGGCGGTTACCAGGGATGATGTAAAACGGGTGGCGTTGCGTTATTTGAGGCCGGATAATCTTACCTCTGTCAGGCTATTCCCGCCCGGCGCTAAGGAAGCCGCGCCAAAAGAAGCCGCGAATACCAAAGAAGATGTCATAAAAAAGGTCAGGCTGGAAAACGGCCTGACGGTGATTGCAAGGGAAGACAGGAAGACGCCTACGGTATCCGTGAGCGTCGCGATGCTCGGCGGCCTGATGACCGAAAATTATAACGATAATGGTATCTCTAACCTGACTGCTGCCATGCTGCTGAAAGGGACCGCCGCGCGGAAGGAGAGCCAGATAGCCGGTGCCGTAGAAGCCCGGGGAGGCTCAATTACGACATTCAGTTCTTTTAATAGTTTTGGCATCAACCTGGAAATCCTGAAACCAGATGCCGGAGAGGGTATAACTATATTAAAAGACATACTGACGAATTCGACCTTCCCGCAGGATGAAATAGATAGATCGAGATCGCAAATAGCTGCCGGGATCAAAGATGAAGACGATGATATATTCCATGTGGGGTCTAACGCGCTGAAGAAAGAATTATTTGCCGGCTCGCCATACGCCTTCAGGCCTCTTGGTACGCTCGAGTCGGTAGGGTCTATAACCCGCCGGGAAATAATGGATTATTATAAACGTTACTGTGTTCCGAATAATATGGTCATCTCCATTTCGGGCGACATTGCTGCTGATGATGCCCTGGGTAAAATAAAGGACGCGTTCAGCGGACTGAAAGCAGGTAAGGCCATTCCCCGCCCTGAAGCCCCAAAAATGCCGGATTCGATAAAGGAGCGGTCTATCGAAATGGACCGGGAAGAGAGCCTTGTCCTTTTCGGCTTCCGGGCTGTCGGCGCGCTTGATCCCGACAGATATCCGTTAGAGGTATTATCGGCAACGCTTTCAGGCCAGTCAGGCAGGATGTTCAGGGCTTTGCGAAATAAGGAATCCCTGGCGTACACGCTCGGCTGTTTCCAGAAAAATGCTCTCGATACGGGATTTGTGGGATTTTATGTTGCGACAGTAAAGGGCGAGATCGATGAGGCAAAGGCCGGTATAATAGATCAGATACGCGATCTGAAGGAGAAGGATGTCGGGGACGAAGAGCTGTCCGCGACAAAAAAGGAACTTATATCCGTCCGGAGGCTTGGAATGCAGTCTAATTCTTTTTATTCATTTACCGGCGCCCTGGACGAACTATACGGCCTTGGTTATGATGATCTTTATAAATACGATGCCCGGATAGAAAAAGTAACAAAAGAAGACGTCAAAAGGGTTGCCGCTAAATATCTTAATATGAACGCATATGCGGAGATAATAATATCCTCAAAAAAATGACCCCATACAGCCTTTCCACCTCTTGGAATTCAAAAAGCCATAAAAACGGTTATGACATTGTAAAAGAAGCAAGAGAGGCCGGATTCGACACCGTGGAGCTCGGTTTTTCGCTGACTGAGACGGTTGTATCCGACGTGCTTGCGTTAAAGGAGGCTGGCGAAATAAAGGTCTCAAGCCTTCACAATATGTGCCCGCTTCCGCCCGAGATAGACCCTTTAGGCGCTTCGCCGGATCAGTACTCGCTTGCTTCGCCCGACGCAGAAGAGCGCGCCCTGGCAGTGCGCATAGCGAAGAATACTATAGACTACGCTAAAAAATTCGAAGCAAGAGCCGTAGTCCTCCATGCCGGACGCGTACAGGTAAAAGACAGGATGCGGGAACTTGCGCTTCTCGCTGGAGATAAAGAGCGTCTCGATTCCCTGCGCCAGGATATGATAAATGAAAGGCGGTCGAATATGAGCGGCTGCCTCGACGATCTCATGAAAAGCCTTGATGAGCTCGCCGATTATGCCGTAAAGATGGGGATCCCTATAGGCATAGAGAATAGATATCACTACAGGGAGATGCCCCTTATCGATGAGTTTGAAGTAATATTCAAGAATTTTAAACCGGGAAGGCTTTATTACTGGCATGATGTGGGGCACGCCGAAGTTTTCGAAAGGCTCGGCTTCTATGCTCACCGGGAACTTCTGGAGAAGTTCTCAGGCCGCTTGATAGGCATACACCTGCATGATATAATCGGAAGCATAGATGACCATAGGCCGCCCGGCCGCGGCACATTCGATTTTAAATTGATAAAGCCCTACATGCGCGAGGACCTGATAAAAGTATTAGAGGTCCATCAGCCGGCAGGCGCAGATGATATCCGTAAAGGCGTTGAGTATTTAAATAAAATATTGAAGTAGGTGAACCCATGATCCGAAACCCTGTAGTTGCAGGCCAATTCTATCCCGGCACAAGCGGTTCTTTGTCAAAGGCCATCGAAAATCTCGTCGACAAAAAACGGCCCAAGGAGGATGCGATAGGCGTTGTCGCTCCGCATGCCGGCTATATCTATTCGGGCAGCGTGGCCGGAGAAGTTTTTTCTTCGATAAAGCCGAAAAATAAGTATATAATAATGGGGCCTAACCATACCGGGATGGGTGAGAGTTTCGGGATATCAACGAGCAGCGCATGGAAGACGCCTTTGGGCGATGTGCGGATAGATAGGGAGCTTGCGGACGCGATCCTTAAAAATTCTAAATATATAAAAGCGGATGAAGTTTCAAATTTTCACGAACATTCGATAGAGGTCCAGCTCCCGTTCTTACAGTTCCTGCAGAAAGACTTCGAGTTCGTGCCGATAGTTATTTCATTCGACGCGATCGATGCATACAGGGCGATAGGAAGATCTATAGCCTCTGCCGTAAAAGACCTTGGATTACAGGACTCTGTTACCATAGTTGCGTCGAGCGACATGACACATTACGAATCGCAGGAAGAGGCCAAGCGGAAAGATTCGATAGCGATAGACGCGATACTGAAACTGGATGAGGCCAGGCTTGTTCGGAGCTTGACCGAACGCGGCATATCGATGTGCGGTTACGCGCCGACAGCTATCATGCTTTCCGCCGCCAAAGAGCTTGGCGCAAAGAAAGCGCGACTTATCAATTATGCAACTAGCGGGGACGCAAGCGGAGATTATTCGTCGGTAGTAGGCTATGCCGGTATAATAATTTCCTAAGGAGAGGAATATTAATGTTTAAATTTTTATTCGGGAAAAAGAGAAAAGTCGCGCTGGTGCTCGGCGGCGGCTCAGCAAGAGGGACGGCCCACGTAGGCGTCCTGAGCGTGCTCGAGAGAGAAAAGATCCCTATCGACATGATCGTCGGGACGAGCATGGGAGCTTTGATAGGCGCCGCATATGCCGTTGGTGTGCCTCTAAGGGTCATGCGAGAGCGGGCCGAGAATTTTACCGCAAATATGATCATGGATCCCACGATACCCGCTATGGGGCTTTTGGCCGGCGAAAAACTTCAGGGCGTGATACACGATCTCATAGATGAACGTTCGTTCGAAGACGCCAAAATACCGCTTGCGATAGTGACGACAGACATAGAGACCGGCGAGGAAGTCATCTACAAACACGGGCATCTTACTTCGGTCGTACGCGCGAGCTGTTCCTGGCCGGGAATATTCAATCCTGTAAAGATAGATGGCAGGCTCCTGGTGGACGGCGGCATAAAGAATAGCGTTCCGACGAGGATCGCGCAAGAGCTGGGCGCGGATTATATAATAGCCGTAGATGTAGGCTTTTGCATAAAAAAAGGGAAGATGGAAAACATCCTGCAGATGCTGTTGCAGGGCTTCCAGATAATGGGAGAAGAGCTTAATAAGATCCAATCCGATCCCGCCGACCGCATAATTAAGGTGGACCTGGGCGATATAGATCAGGGCGCGTTTACGAGAAGCGCGGAGGCTATAGAAAAAGGCGCCGCGGCAGCCGAATTGATGGTCGGCCATATAAAGAAAGATCTGAGGATCAGGTAGCGATGAACATAATTATTTTATTGGCGCTCGTTGTAATGGGACTTGCGGTATTTTACGTGGTTATCCGCATGCGCGACATAGCATCCAGCGTGAACAAACTTAATGAAAAGCTGCCCGTTACCGACGAGATGAGGCGCCAGGCCTCAAGCACGATCGAGAGCCTGAACGAGCGTATGGGCAGCCTGAACCAGAAGGCGCAGGTCTTAAAAGACGTGATGAGCGAGGTGACGAGCCTGCGCAATCTTTTCATAATGCCGAAAAGCGCCGGCTCGGCCGGAGAAAGATTATTGGAGAAAGCCCTGTACGACATACTCTCTGCCGACACATACCAGACCCAGTATCGCCTGAGCTCCGGAACGGTCGACTGCGTGATAAAATTCAAAGATTACATCGTTCCTATAGACTCGAAGCTCTCGCTCGAAGATTTCTCAAAGATGCTGGCCACGAACGATGATGCCGCTAAGAAGGTCCACTGGCGGTCTTTCACGTCGGCCGTCAAGAGAAGGATAGACGAGACCGCGAAATACATACTGCCGAACGAGCGGACGACCGACTTCGCGCTTATGTACATACCTTCTGAAAGCGTATATTATGAGGCTTTCGTCAAGAACAAGCAATTCGGAGAGGACAACAGCCTGATCGATTACGCCATTAAGAAGAAGGTATACCCGACATCTCCGCAGACCATCTACCCGTACCTCATGACCATATTGCAGGGCATGAAGGCATTGAAGATAGAAGAGAACGCGAAAGATATCCTTGGCAAGGTGACCGGCTTAAGGAACGATTACGAAAGATTCAAGTCCATATACAATATCATCATCGGCCACATCGAGAATGCCCATTCCAAGCATAATAACGAAGCCACGGGCGCCATTACAAAGCTTGACCAGCACATATCCTCTCTTGAGCACAAGACGAAGTAAAACCCCGTCCATTTTCCTCTTTACAGTATAATTATATTATGATAGATTATAATACCCATGAAGAAGGCGATCCTGTCATTATTCATAAGAGTAACGGTCAGCCTGGCCCTTATAGTATTCTTACTATATATTATGAGGGGTAAATATGGCGAGATCATCACAGCTCTCAAAGGAGCCAGCATACCGGTGTTTGGTCTGGGGCTTTTGGTCTTCGTATTAGCTATATCTGCCGCGTCTTTAAGGCTTAAACTGATAATCAGCGCCCAGCACAACATGAAGGTGACTTTTTTGGAAGCGCTTTCGCTGACTTTTATAGGATATTTCTTCAATAATTTTCTCCCTACGTCAATAGGCGGCGATGTGGTCAAAGGGCATTACCAATCCCAGAAAACCGGGGACAGGACGGGTTCTTACACATCGGTCTTTGTGGACAGGGCAATAGGCCTTTTCACTATGGTATTCATGGCATTTGTAGCGCTCTTCTTTGTCGACAGCCGGGTGATCGACAAAAACGTCAAGATCATGATATATGCGATCACTGCCGTATCCGCCCTGACGATCCTTTTTCTCGCGAATAAAAAGATGGCCAGAAAGTTCTCCGCGATACTTGTCCTTGTCAGGCCGATCGAGGATAAATTGAAAAAAATATATAACGCGGTGAATAAATATAAACATAATTCAAAGCTGATATTCCAGTCGGTCGTCATATCGATAGCGAGCCAGCTTCTTTTTTTCATGAGCATCGGCGTCCTGGCTATAAGTATGGGATCGCGCATACCTGTCATGGACATAGTCCTGAAGATGCCCATTATAAGCATGATGAGCATGCTGCCGTCCATAAACGGGCTTGGTTTAAGGGAGGGTTCAACGGTGCTTTTATTCGGGCCCTCTATCGGCAGGGAGAACGCGTTTGCGGTCAGCATATTATGGCTGGTCCTCCTCTTCGTAGTCAGCGTGGCGGGCGGGATCGTCTATGGATTGAGCCCGCAGTTCAGGGTAAAATTTAAAAATATAGAATGAGGAGATGCGATGATAGATAAAGAGCTTCTTGATATACTCGCGTGCCCTGCCTGCAAGTCGGATGTGAAACTGGAATCCGGTAAAATAGTCTGCACAAAATGCGGAAGGCGTTATCCTGTAAAAGATGATATACCGGTCATGCTTATAGACGAAGCGGAAATGCCCGGTAAGAATGATAAAAAATAAGGGGTAAGACATGCAAAAGATACTGGTTATTCACGGGCCCAATCTTAAGTTGCTCGGGACGAGGGAAGTGGATGTATACGGTAAAGTCACCATAGATGACATAAATAAAGAATTAAAAAAACTTGCGAAGACTAAGAAGGTAGATCTTGAGATAGTCCAGTCCGACCATGAAGGCGAGATCGTAGAGCTTATAGGCAGCTCAAAGGGTAAATTCGACGCGATCCTGATAAATCCTGCGGCCTATACGCACACCAGCGTGGCGATAAGGGACGCGATAAGCGCCGTATCGATACCAACCGTAGAGGTCCACCTGTCGAATATATACAGCCGGGAAGAATTCCGGCATACGTCGTTGATAGCGCCCGTAGCCAGGGGGCAGGTTTCGGGATTTGGCAAGATGAGCTATTTGCTGGGGCTGGAAGCTGCGATAAGCCTGATAGGAAAATAGCGTGGCCATCGATCGCAATAGACGGATAAAGTCATTAAAAGACGAATTAAAAAAGAGGCGGCTCGATGCTTTTTTGGTTACGAGCGAAGTGAATGTGTCGTATCTGAGCGGTTTTACCGGGCACGACGCACTTATCCTGCTTACGCCCGGTGAGGGATTTTTTATTACCGACTCCAGATATGTCGAGGCTGCTGAAGAGAGCGTTAAAGGGCTCAGCTTGCGGGTGGTAAAATTGTCCACCTACAATACCATTAAAGAAATAGCGGCGAAAAAACATTTGAAAAGGACAGGTTTTGAGTCGATGAACCTGCCGTATGAAGTCGCGACGAAGTTAAAACGCTTCATGAGCGGCACGTCCCTCGTCCCGGTCAGGGACCTTGTAGAGGCCTTGAGGTCCGTAAAGGATCCTTTTGAGCTCGAGATGATAAAGGATTCGATAAGGCTCACGAAGAAGACTTTCAAAAAGATCTCAAGGCTTGTGAGGCCAGGCGCAACGGAAAAGCTCATTGCCAAAGAAACGGAACTTGAATTTATCGGAAAAGGCGCAAAGGCCAGCTTCGAACCGATAGTGGCTGCCGGGGAGAATTCTTCGAAGCCGCACGCCGAACCTACGGATGCGCGGATCGCAACGAACAGTTTTGTCATGATGGATATAGGATGCAACCTGAACGGATACTGCTCCGACATGACCAGGATGTTCGTCGTAGGGGACGTTTGGCCGCGGTTCAAAAAGATATACGATATTGTCCATGCCGCCCATGATATGGCTATAGAGATGATAAAGCCCGGCGTTCGGATAGCGGAAATAGACCGGTGCGCGAGAGGTTACATAGAGAAAAAAGGTTTTGGTAAACATTTTGGCCATGCGCTGGGCCACGGGGTAGGCATGGAGGTCCATGAATTGCCCGGCATTTCCAGGGTGAATGAGGAGCCGGTTACTGCCGGGATGGTGTTTACTATCGAGCCGGCAATATATATACCCGGGTTCGGCGGGGTCAGGATAGAAGATATGGTACTGGTGAAACGTAACGGGTGTGAAGTTCTGACAAACTAAAAAGAGAGGTTAATGTATGTACATCAAAGAAATAAAAGACATGATCAACCTGATGAATGAGAATGACCTGACGGAGCTCGAGATAGAAAAAGAGGGCGTCAGGATAAAGCTCCGTAAGGGCTCCGGGGGCTCTTTCGAGAATAAGGTCGAATTTGTCCCGCAGCATGCCGCGCCGGCTGCGCCCCAGACAAAAGCCCAGGAAGCAGCCGAGAAGGCGCCTGCCCGTAACACAGTCGAAATAAAGGCGCCTATGGTCGGGACATTCTACAGGGCGCCGTCTCCTGAAGCGCCGGCGTATGTCAATATAGGCGACAACATCGAACCCGGACAGGTCATCTGTATCATAGAAGCCATGAAGCTGATGAATGAAATAAAGTCGGAAATAAAAGGTAAGATAGTGGATATACAGGCGGATAATGCCGAACCCGTTGAATTCGGGCAGGCTCTCTTTATAATAGAACCGGCATAAGGGGCAGACATGTTCTCAAAAATATTGATCGCAAACAGAGGTGAGGTCGCGTTACGCGTGATACGCGCCTGCAAGGAGCTCGGCATACGTACGGTTGCAGTATATTCGCAGCCGGATATAAACAGCCTCCATGTCAAATTCGCGGACGAGGCGATATGCATAGGAAGCGCCGCCAGCGCGAACAGCTATCTTAATATCCCAAGCATCATAAGCGCGGCAGAGATAACGGATGTCGAGGCAATACATCCCGGATACGGGTTTCTCGCGGAGGACGCGCATTTCGCCGAGATATGCGAATCGTGTAAGATAAAATTTATCGGGCCCACGCCGGACAATATGAGGCGCATGGGCGATAAGATGGCGGCAAAGGACAGCGCGAAGAAAGCGGGCGTGCCGACCATCCCAGGGAGCAAGACGATA
Source organism: Candidatus Omnitrophota bacterium (assembly GCA_003142795.1). GTDB lineage: Bacteria > Omnitrophota > Gorgyraeia > 2-01-FULL-45-10 > 2-01-FULL-45-10 > FEN-1320. The sequence goes on along the minus strand of PLNN01000048.1, from coordinate 5,850 downwards.
ATCAAGACGAACGAAGAAGCGCTCAAAGTAGCCAAAGAGATGGGGTATCCGGTTATCATCAAAGCCGCGGCGGGCGGCGGCGGCAAGGGCATGCGCGTATGCCATAATGACGTGCGCCTTGTAAGCGCGCTCCTGACGGCTCAAAGGGAAGCGGAAGCCGCCTTCGGCAATCCCGCCGTATACATAGAAAAATTTATAGAGCAGCCGCGCCATATAGAGATCCAGATCCTGGGCGATACTTACGGCCACATCATACATCTGGGCGAGAGGGATTGCACTATCCAGAGGCGGCATCAAAAGCTGATCGAAGAGACGCCCTCGCCGATGCTGGACTCCAAGCTGCGCAAGAAGATGGGCGAGGCCGCCGTCAAATGCGCCAAGTCTATCGGGTATGTAAACGCGGGGACGATAGAGTTCCTGCTCGACGCGAAAAAGAATTTTTATTTCATGGAGATGAACACGAGGATCCAGGTAGAGCACCCGATCACCGAGATGGTGACAGGCATCGATCTTATAAAAGAACAGATACGCATAACGAGCGGCGAAAAGATACCCTACAAGCAGGATGATATAAAATTCGAAGGCAGCGCGATCGAATGCAGGATAAATGCCGAGGACCCGGACCACGACTTTATGCCTTCCCCGGGGAAGATAACGACGATGAACGTTCCGGGCGGCCGCGGGGTAAGGCTCGATACGCACGCTTATTGCGGATACGAGATATCGCCGTATTACGATTCCATGATCGGCAAGCTCATAGTCCATGGGAAGAACAGGACGGACGCGATCAGTATATGCAAAAGGGCGCTGGACGAATTTATCATCGAGCCTATAAAGACGACGATACCGTTCCACAAAAAGGTCATGAATAATCCCGCTTTCCTGCGCGGCAAGTTCTCGACCGACTTTATAGAAAAACTTTTTGAAAAAGCGGAGTAACGCTGTAAAAAATTCGGGAAGGGAGCAATCATATGGATAAGAATTTAACGCACAGGGATAGGTCCACGGACCTCGGCGCCGTGAGGATAAATAATAACGCCATCATGTCGATCGCCTCGATCGCGGCGATGGAGATAAGGGGCGTCTACAAGATCGGCGGGGGCATCAGGCGGACCCTTTATGATCTATTTAAAAAGGTCGGCACAAAGGGCGTCAGCATCCAGATGAAGGACAGCGAGGTAAAATTGACCATATCTATAGTGGTAGAATACGGTATAGATATCCCAAGGCTGGCGGACGAGGTCCAGGAAAGCGTGAAACGCGCGGTAGAGAAGATGGCAGGGTTGGCGCTTTCCGAAGTCGATGTAATTATCGAGGCGGTCCATCTGCCGGGCTCGCCCGAGAAAAAGAATAAGGAGGGAGTCATATGAGAGTCATAAGCGGCATCACACTTCTTTTTTACACGGTCATACTATTGGCTATAGGAGGATTCCTGATCGTCATGGCGCTTAATATTATCCCACAGGAATTGATCACAGAGACGGTAAGTACGATATACGCCACGAATAACATCAGGCTGGCGATGGGCATAGTCGGGATCATCCTGGTATTCATCTCTCTTATGGTCGTCCAACTGGCTATGGGCAAGATGCAGAGGGAGAAGACGATAGCGTTCGAGAATCCCGACGGACAGGTGACGATATCGCTATCGGCAATCGAGGATTTCATAAAGAGGGCCATCAAGCAGATGCCCGAGGTGAAAGAATTAAAGCCCAACGTGCGGGCCAGCAAAAAAGGCATAATCATCGTTAACAGGGTAACGCTCTTTTCCGACGTGAATATCCCGGAAACTACCGAAAAGATCCAGAACATAGTGAAATCGAGAGTGCAGGATATGCTCGGGGTGGAAGAGCCTATAAATATCAGGGTCCACGTGGTGAAGATAGTGCACAAGGAGGAATCCTCGAAACAAGTCAAAAAGGATGATAAGAACCAGCAATTCCGCGGCAGCATCGAGTACGGAAATTATTAAAAATTAAAAAAAGGAGCGGGAAATAAAATGAATAAGGTAGGAGTATTGACGGGCGGCGGCGACTGCCCTGGTTTAAACGCAGTCATCAGGGCGGTTGTCAGGAGAGCGGCCCAGAATAGTGTTAAAGTGGTCGGGATAAAGAACGGATGGAAAGGCCTGGTTGATCTCGATACGGCGGACCTCAGCGTAGATTCGGTATCGGGAATATTGACGAAAGGCGGGACGATCCTCGGCACTTCCAGGACGAATCCTTACAAGCAGCCGGAAGACGTGAAGAAGGTAATAGATAATTACAAAAAACTCGGGCTTGACGCATTGATCGCGATAGGCGGCGAAGATACTCTCGGCGTTGCTAATAAGCTTTTTAAGGAAAATAAAGGAATAAAGGTAGTGGGATGTCCCAAGACGATAGATAACGACCTGAACGCGACCGATTACACGTTTGGTTTCGATACGGCCGTAAATATAGCGATGGAAGCCATAGACAGGCTGCATACAACTGCTGAAAGCCATCACAGGATAATGGTGGTCGAGGTGATGGGACGCCATGCGGGCTGGATCGCGTTACATTCGGGGCTGGCTACAGGCTCTGATGTCATACTCATCCCTGAAGTGAAGATAGACCTCGACGAGGTCTGCGATATATTAAAGAAGCGCCATGCCAGAGGGAAAGGTTTCTCGATAGTAGTAGTCGCCGAGGGCGCCCAATTCAAGGCAGGCCAGGTCGTGACTCAGGAAGAGAGGCTCGATTCATTCGGCCATGTCCGGCTCGGGGGCATAGGCGAAATACTTGCGCAGGAAATAGAGAAGCGGACAAAGTTCGAGACGCGCGTAACAGTTCTTGGCCATATACAGAGGGGCGGAACGCCGACAGCATTCGACAGATTTCTCGCGACCAGGTTCGGCGTGAAGGCGATGGACCTTGTCCTGGCCGGGAAATTCGGATACATGGCAAGCCTGCGCGGGACGGAAGTTACGGAAGAACCCATAGAGAAGGCGGTCGGTACGCTTAAGACGGTCGACATGAAACTGTACGAGCTGGCAAAAACGTTCTTCGGATAAGAGGCGATCTATGCAGGATAAAATAAAAGATCTGGTTACCGGGAGCATCGCGGTCAAAGAGCTTGTATTAAAAACTGAAACGGGGAACATAGAAAAGGCCGCCAACGCGATCATCGCGTCTCTTGAGTCGGGTGGCAAACTTCTCGTTTTTGGGAACGGCGGCAGCGCCGCGGACAGCCAGCATATTGCGGCTGAACTGGTGGGAAGGTTCAGGAAAGAGAGAAAAGCCTTAGCCGCGATCGCTCTTTCCACTAACAGTTCGAGCGTGACCGCTATAGCGAATGATTACGGTTACGACGTTGTTTTTGCAAGGCAGGTCGAGGCGCTCGCTAAGCCCGGGGACGTTGCGCTCGGCATATCGACGAGCGGGAACTCAAAAAATGTTATTGAAGGCTTGCGCAAAGCCAAAGGTATCGGCTGTAGAGCGATAGGCCTCATCGGCGGAGACGGCGGCAAGATGAAGAAAGAGTGCGAGATAGCGATAGTCGTCAGCTCAAAAGACACACCGAGGGTGCAGGAAGCGCACATTATGATAGGGCACATCATCTGCGAGCTGATCGAAGATGGAATGACTAAATGAAGATTTCAGATAAAATAAAGAAAGCGGGAGCGCTTGCGAAGACCCTTTCACGGCTGCGCGCGAAGGGTAAAAAAATAGTCTTCACGAACGGCTGTTTTGATATATTGCACGTCGGGCATGTTGAATATCTCGAGAAGGCGCGAAAACTTGGCGATATCCTGGTTGTCGGTCTGAACAGCGACAGGTCCGTAAAAAAGATAAAAGGCGAAGGCAGGCCGCTGAATAAAGAGTCGGACCGGGCAAAGGTTTTGGCTGCGCTCTCGTCTGTCGATTACGTTACGATATTCGATGAACCGACTCCTGAAAAACTTATAAAGGAATTGAAACCCGGCGTCTTGGCAAAGGGCGGCGACTGGAAGGTTAAAGATATAGTGGGCGGAGATTTTGTCGTCTCGGCCGGCGGCAAGGTAGTGTCAATACCATTCGTCAAAGGTTATTCGACCACATCCTTGATAAAACGGATGCGATGATGAAATCGGATAAAGACATTTACCGCATAATTGACGCGAACCTTAACCGTTCACGCGAAGGCTTGCGGGTATGCGAGGAAATAACGCGATTCGTCCTGAATTCTCCGGCGCTTACGCGCGAGCTGAAAAGCATCCGTCATAAGATATCAAACGCCGCAAAGGATGGATCCGTCGGGCATAGCCGGCTTTGTGCGTCGCGGGATTCGGAAGCCGACATAGGCAGGTGCTCGAAATTGCCGAGCGAGATGAAACGCGCTGACCTTGTCGATATATTCGCGGCCAATATGGAGAGGGCAAAGGAATCTATCAGGGTCCTGGAAGAGGTCTTTAAGCTGATAGATAAAGGGACATCGGCCGGATTCGCAAAATTAAGGTTCAGGGCCTACGAGGTCGAGAAAAAAACCGTTAAAGAGATTTGTTCATTTAAGAAAGGCAATACTAGAAGATGTCACTATTAGAGATGGCGAAGCATGGGAAGATAACCGAGTTGATGCGCCGCGTCGCGATGAATGAGAATGTGAGCCCTGAATTTATCAGAAGAGGCATAGCGAAAGGCACTATCGTCATCCCGAAGAACGTCCGCCACGGCATATCCAAGCCGTGCGGCATCGGCGACGGCCTGAAGACGAAGATAAACGCCAATATAGGCACTTCGAAGGGGTCATCCGGCATATCGAACGAGATGAAGAAGATGAAGGTCGCTATCGGCGCGGGAGCCGATACCATAATGGACCTCTCCACCGGCCCTAGGGTCGTCCAGACGCGGCAGGCGATACTAAAATATTCCAACGTGCCTGTCGGCACCGTTCCAATATATGAGATGGTGATAAACGGCTTTGAAAAATACGGAAATATAAAACATATCAAAGTCGAAGAGATGTTCGACGTCCTGGAAGCGCAGGCAAAAGAAGGCGTCGACTTTTTTACGATCCACGCGGGCGTGATACGCGAGTCGCTCGATCTGTTGCGTAATCACCCAAGGGNNGTGCTTGATATTGTAAGCCGCGGCGGCGCGTTCCTTGCCGAATGGATGATAGAGAACAAGATGGAAAACCCTTTTTATGAAAATTTCGACAAGGTGGTGGAGATAGCAAAGAAATACGACGTGTGCCTTAGCCTGGGCGACGGCCTGAGGCCGGGCGCGGTTGCCGATGCGACGGACAACGCACAGGTGCTGGAGCTGATCGTGCTTGGCAGGCTGCAGGAAGTCGCAGTCAAAGAAGGCGTCCAGGTCATGATAGAAGGGCCGGGGCACGTGCCGATCAACGAGATAGAGATGAACGTTATCCTGGAAAAGGCGGTATGTAACGGTGCGCCATTCTACGTGCTTGGGCCGCTCGTGACAGACGTGACGCCGGGATATGACCATATAACCGCGGCAATCGGCGGGGCGGTCGCAGGAGCTGCGGGCGCGGATTACCTGTGTTATGTTACGCCGTCGGAGCATTTAAGGCTGCCGACGATCGAGGACGTCAAAGAAGGCGTTGTCGCTTCGAAGATAGCTGCGCATGCCGCGGACATCGCTAAAGGTGTGCCGGGCGCAAGCGACTGGGACAAAAAGATGTCGATAGCGCGCAGTAAGAGAGACTGGCGGACGCAGTTCGAACTCGCCATCGATCCGGTCAAACCGAAGAAGATGCGTAAGGCTTCGAATCCGGGGCAACAGGATGTGTGCACCATGTGCGGGGAGTATTGTTCGATAAAGATGGCGGAGAAGTGTTTTAAGAGGAAGAAGTAAATTTTTCTAACCCGATAGGGCAGATTGA